>NZ_CBRA020000266.1:0-11462 GCF_000469945.2 Paenibacillus sp. P22
CGCCTCGGCGCACGCCTCGCTGCAGGAGCGTCTCCGGCCGCCGGCACCCGCGTGGAAGCGGCGCCGTCCGAAGTGAAGCTCGTCTTCAACGAGAGGATCGAGGAAGCGGTAGGAGCGCTCCAGGTGCTGGACGGCAAGTCGGCCAGCGTCACATCCGGCAAGGCCGTCCTCAGCAGCGACCACCGGTCGCTCACGCTTCCGCTGCCCAAGCTTGGCGAGGGCGTCTACACCGTTTCATACCGGATCATATCCGAAGACGGCCATCCGGTGGGAGGCTCTTACGTGTTCGTCGTGGGCAATCCTCCCGCGGCCAAGGACGCCTCGGCCTTCGATCTGCACGCGCAGCTCGGCCATGCCGGGCATGAAGCGGAAGGAGCGCTCACGACCTCTGCCTTGCTGCTTTATGCGGTGAGGTTCCTCTATTACGCCGCCTTGATGTTCGCGGCGGGAGCGGCGATCTGGTTCTTCCTGTACCGGCCTCTTGCAGGGCTGGCCGAGCCGCTGCGCTCCCGGCTGGAGAGGCTGCCGGGCCAAGGGCTGATGCTGGCCGGGCTGCTCTATGTATTCATGGAATCCACGCAGCTGATGGAAGGGCAGGCCGGATCCGAATGGATCAAGCTGTTCACCCGGACATCGGTCGGCATCACATGGCTGTCTCTGCTCGTCCTTGCCGCTGCAGGACTGATGGTGCCGGCCCGTCTGGCGAAGACGCGGGCTCTATGGGCGCTGCTGCTGCTCGCCCAGGAGGCGTGGAGCGGACATGCGGCCGCGCTGGAGCCGAAGGCGGTCAACCTGGCGCTTGATTACATCCATCTGGCCGGCGCTGCATTGTGGGCAGGCGGCCTCATGCTGCTGCTGGCGCTGTGGGCGGGAGACCGCAAGGAAGCCGGACGCTTCGCCGCCAGCTTCACCCGGGCGGCCTGGATCAGCATCGCGGTGCTGACTCTTTCCGGCATCGCCATGACGCTGCTGTGGCTGACGGATCTGTCTTATCTGTTCATCACGCCATGGGGAATCATGCTGCTCGTCAAGACCGGCCTCGTCGTGCTCGTCGCCGTCACGGGAGCCTTCATCCGCCGCCGGATGAAGCGCTCCGGCTTCCCGTCCGGAGCCATGCTCAAAGCCGACGGCATCCTCATGAGCCTGATCCTGGTCGTCGTCGGCGCCTTCACGTATTTGAGCCCGCTGCCCGCCAACGAGCCGGTGGCATGGCATCAGATGGGCAGCGCCCTTCACGTGTCGATCCGCATCGCCCCGAACGTGCCGGGAGACAATGAATTCACGACGAGGGTTTGGATGTTCAACAAGCTCGGAGCGCCCAAGTCGGTGAAGCTGCGGCTGATTTCCGAGGACAAGCCCGACATGGGTCCGATCGAGGTGCCGGTGGAGCCGTTCAAGGATGACGAGATCAGCTCGTTTGACGGGTATACGAAGTTCGCTTACAAGGTGAAAGGCCCTTATCTTCCGTTCGCCGGGAAATGGACGGCCGAGGTCAGGGTGCTGGATTCCAACGACGACGAGCATGTCGAGCGGACCAGCTTCCGCAATTATTGACGGAGGGCGGGGAAAGACGGATGAAGGCTGTTGCGATCAAGCGCCTGATCCTGTGGACGCCGACTGTGGTCACGGCCGCATGGGAATACTCCAGGCATACGTTCCTGCTTCCCTACTTGTCGATGGATACCGGCAATCTGATCAGTCCGGTGCTTGTTTTTCTCGTCACGGTCACTTTGCTGTACCGGCTTTTCGAGATGCTGGAAAATGCCCAGGAGCAGCTGAGGCGGGAGCAGGCGGTCAAAGCCGCCTTTCAGGAGCGGGATCAGCTGGCGCGCGAGCTTCATGACGGCATCTCCCAGTCGCTGTTCCTGCTGTCGGTCAAGCTGGACCGGCTCGAGCGGTCGACCGGCGCAGGGGAAGTGAAGGAGGCGACCGACGAGATCCGCCGCACGGTGCGGCATGTCTATGACGACGTGAGGGAGTCGATCGCCAATCTGCGCAGCGCGCCCGAGCCCGAGGAGATGCCGTGGCTGAAGTCGCTGAAGGATGCGGCCTCGGAGCTGGAAGCATCCGGCACCCGTGTCGTCGTGGACTGGCGCATCCCCGATACCCAGCTCACGAGCCGGGAAAAGGTGGAGCTTCTCGCGATCATCCGCGAGGCGCTGATGAACGTGCGCAAGCATGCTTCGGCTTCGGTCGTGGAAGTGAGCGGGCGCACCGAAGGGGCGGGCGGCTTCCGCTGCCGCATCGTGGACGACGGGGACGGAGCCGCTCCTGGCGCCGCCGAGGCCAAGGACCGATACGGCGTGCGCATGATGAAGGACCGGGCTGCCGGGGCGGGCTGGACCTTCCGCTTCTCCAGCCCGGCGGATTCGCAAGGCGGCGGCGGGACAGCCGTTGAGGTGGCGCGAAAGCGTCTGCGGAGAAGGGAAGCTGATGACGGAGCGGATTCCAGGCTCGATGGCCGGAATCGGAAAGGAAGTGCGCATATGGAAGAGCTTCAGAGCGCGGAACAGATTAAAGGCGCAGGAGCGGACAGCTGCAGGGTGCTGCTTGTCGACGATCATCCGCATGGCCGCGAAGGGATGCGGATCATCCTTTCGGAGGATGGCTACTTTCAGATCGCAGGAGAAGCATCCGGCGGCGAGGAAGCGGTGCGGCTCGCCGGGGAGCTTGAGCCCGATCTGATCCTGATGGATATCCGGATGCCGGATCTCGGAGGACTGGAAGCGACCTCGCGGATCAAGGCGGCGCAGCCCGGAATCAAAATCGTCATGGTGACCGTGTCGGATGATATCGCCGATCTGTTCGAGGCGATCAAGCGCGGGGCCCAAGGATATTTGCTCAAAAACCTTTCTCCATCCGCCTGGCTGGATTATTTGCGGGCCGTATCGCTGGATCAGGCGCCGATGAGCAGAGAGCTCGCCACGCGCATTCTGCATGAATTCCTGCCTGCCGGCGGCGGGGCGGCTGCTCCGTCCGCTCCGTCCGCCTATCGGGCCAAGCCGGCCAAGCGGCAGGCTTCCTCGTCCCTCACTCCGCTCACCGAGCGGGAAAAAGGAATTCTCGAGCGGGTTGCGCATGGCGAGTCCAATAAAGAAATCGGGGCTGTGCTGGGCATTTCGGAGCATACGGTGAAGAACCATCTCAAAAATATTTTGCAGAAGCTGCATCTGGACAACCGGGTCCAGCTTACCCGATACGCCTATGAGCAGGGAATGATGGATCGGAGATGAACGTTCGACGGATGTTCACATTCTTTTTCGGCTGGTAGCCCTTTGGAGTCATGTCCTTTCCTTGGAGCAGGATTATACTTTGAAGCAGAGTTGTTGAGACCATAAGGAATGGGCGGGTGCATGATGAAAGCAAAAAGCATGAAAAAGCTGTTCCCTGCGGCGGGAGCCGCGATTCTGATGATGCTCCTGATGAGCAGCATCGCGAGCGCGCATGTGACGGTATGGCCGAAGGCGACAACACAGGCTCCTACGAGGTGTTCACGGTCCGCGTGCCGAGCGAGAAGGCGGATGTCACGACGACGGCGGTCAAGGTCCGCGTCCCGGACGGAGTGGAAGTATCCCGCACGCAGCCGCTTCCGGGCTGGAAGACGACGCTCGAGACGACGGCGGACGGCAAGATCGAGTCCATCACCTGGACGGCGGATGAAGGAAAAGGCCTTACGCAGCAGGAGTTCAACGAATTCAAGGTTTCCGGCAAGGTTGCCGCCGACGCCAAGGAGCTGAACTGGAAGGCCTACCAGACGTACAGCGACAGCAGCGTCGTGGAATGGGTCGGAGCGGCCGATGCGGAATATCCCGCTTCCGTCACGACGGTAGCTGCAGGAACCGGAGAAGGCGACGGCCATGGCCACGGCGCCGCGGCAGGCACGGATCCTGCCGCTTCGCCGGCACCGGCCGACGCCGATCATGCGGCAGCTCCTGCTGAGAAGGAGAGCAGCTTGCCGCTCTACTTGTCGATCGCCGCTCTCGTTCTCGGCGCGGCAGCGGTCATTGCCGCATTTGCCCGCCGCGGGGCGAAAGGGTGACAAGCCCCCAAATCCCGATGTTTCCATGAAGGAAGTTCAAGGGAGAGCATGAGAGCCCCCTGATTCAGACAAAACCGCGAGCCGGATTCCATCGGCTCGCGGTTTTTTGCCGCTCGATCTTAAAGAAGAAATTTCCACAGCAGCCAGCTGACGAGAGCCGACAGCCAGGAGATCAGGCCGAACACGATGACGATCCGATTCTCGCTCCAGCCGTACTTCAGGCTGAAATGGTAATGGATCGGAGTCATTCGGAACAACCGCAGCTTGGTGCGCTTGTAATACCACACCTGGAGGATGACCGACAGCTGCTCGGCCAGGTAGACCGAGAACAGGATCGGAATAAGGATCTCGACCTTTTCAAGAACCGCCAGGAACGACAGGGAGCCGCCGATCGCGAGCGACCCCGTATCGCCCATGAACGCTCTCGCCGGATGGATATTATAGAGAAGCAGCCCGAGCAGGCAGGCGATCATGACGAGGGAGAAAGCCTGGACTTCCGGCCGCTCGGATATGGCGAAGAAGAAAAAATACGTCGGAATCGCGGCATTGATCAGCAGGCCGTCGAGCCCGTCCGTAAAGTTGATCGCGTTGGCCGATCCGACGATGAAGAGCAGCATGACGGCGATATACACGGCAGCGGGCAGCTGCAGCGCGAAGCCTTGGACCAGCGCGATCCCGCTGGTCAGCCCAAAATAGCGGAACAGGACATAAAGCAGCGTTCCGGCGAAAGCGAATTGAAGCACGAGCTTGGCGCGTCCCGAGATCCCTCCAGCATCCTGGTAAGCCGCCTTGCGGTAATCATCCATGAAGCCGATGGAGCTGAACAGCAGGAAGGCCGAGCAGAGGAAGAGCATCATCGGCGTCGCCTTGAACTGCATGGACATGACGATGCCGATGAGCAGGATGAGACCGGCCATCAGCGGAGTCCCTCGCTTGGCCTGATGGTCCGGGGGCAGCTCCGCCCGGATCGGCTGCGTCAGCTTCAGGCTCTGCAGCGTCCAGATGAGCAGCGGAGAGCCTGCCGCGACCAGCAGGAAAGACAATCCCGAAACTCCAAGCATTCCATTCATTCTCCGCACGCTCTTTCATCCGGCGAACGACTCGCCTTTTTTTGCATTCCGGCAGGCTGGACAACTACTCCTATGTATGCCGCCTTCGTATTGGATATGCGCTGAATCCAATTGTTTGACGCCCCTGCCGTTATGCTTGTTGCAGAGGGCTGAGCCTAATTTTCCATCCTTTTTTCAAGAATGATCAAGCAATCAAATTGTTATACAGGCAGGGGGGAGTGGAGAATGAGGCTGAAGCGATTCAGAAGACGCAAGAAAATGCCAAACGGAAGCAGTCCCGCCCGCGAACGGACGTCCCAAGCCGCGCCCTTGTGAGCGGAGGAAGCGCGAGCCCGGGTTGCAACTGCGTCTGTTCCCGGATATAATAAGGCATAATTGTCTTAATCAACCCCAATGCTACGATGGAGACCAGTAAGCCAGGCCTGATCCACAGGGAGGGAACGCCGCAGATTGAGAGCGTCCCCGGGCAATCAGCATGGACGAATTCACTCCGGAGCGGAGCTCTGAACGCACGGCCCCGGCCGCGCCTGTAGGAGGCTACGGTCAGCCGGCCGTTATCCGGCAAGAGCAGCCGGGCGCATGAAGCGCCAGGGCGGCATGATTCCTGTCCATGTTGCAGGACAGCGTTTCTTCCGCCCACGCGGAAAAGGCCCTGTCAGGAACAGAGACAGCGTTCATCCGTCAAGAAGGCATGGCAACCTATCCACAGGATAGGGCGGCCATTCCGCAAGCAGGCTGGAATCAGGGTGGTACCACGGTCCTTTCGTCCCTTTGCGGAGAGAGGGCCTTTTTGTATTTTTCTTTAGTGGAGTTTCGACGAGGAGTTTAATCAGGGAGGCATGTGAGCCATGAAGGAACGGTTGGAGGCGCTGCGCGCCGAAGCGCTGCAGGAGCTGGAGAAGGTAGCCGGCCCGCAGGAGCTGGGAGATCTCAGAATCAAGTATTTGGGCAAAAAAGGCGCGCTGACGGAAATTTTGCGCGGGATGGGCGCGCTGAGCGCCGAGGAGCGTCCGGTCATCGGAGAGCTCGCGAACAATGTGCGCGGCGCGATCGAGGCCGTGCTGGAAGAGAAAGGCGCCGCTTACCGCCGCGCCGAGACGGATGCGCGGCTGCGCACGGAGACGATCGACGTGTCGCTGCCGGGCAGCCGGCTGCCGACGGGCGCGATCCATCCGCTCGTGAAGGTGCAGCAGGAGATCGAGGATATTTTCATCGGCCTCGGTTATTCCATCGCGGAAGGACCTGAAGTCGAAACCGACTACTACAACTTCGAGGCGCTCAACCTGCCGAAAAACCATCCGGCGCGCGATATGCAGGACTCTTTCTACGTGACCGAGGACATCTTGATGCGCACGCAGACATCCCCTGTGCAGATCCGCGCGATGAAGGCCAGCGGCGGCAAAACTCCGCTCAAGGTCATCTGCCCCGGCAAAGTATACCGCCGCGACGACGACGATGCGACGCACAGCTTCCAGTTCAACCAGGTCGAAGGCCTTGTCGTCGCCAAAGGCATCCGCATGAGCGATCTCAAGGGAACGCTGCTCCAGTTCGTGCAGGAAATGTTCGGCCGTCAGGCCCGCATCCGACTGCGCCCGAGCTTCTTCCCGTTCACCGAGCCGAGCGCCGAGGTCGACGTGACCTGCTCGCAGTGCGGCGGCAGCGGCTGCCGGATGTGCAAGCAGACGGGCTGGCTCGAGATTCTCGGCTGCGGCATGGTGCATCCGAAGGTGCTTGAAGCGGGCGGCTACGATCCGGAGGAAGTCAGCGGCTTCGCCTTCGGCATGGGCATCGAGCGCATCGCGCTGCTGAAGTACGGCATTGACGACATTCGTCATTTCTATACCAATGATCTGCGCTTCCTGAGCCAGTTCGCGAGAATGTAAGGGGGAACGAGCGATGAAAGTATCTACGAGCTGGCTGAAGGATTACGTCGACCTGAGCGGCA
Organism: Paenibacillus sp. P22; assembly: GCF_000469945.2. Classification (NCBI taxonomy): domain Bacteria; kingdom Bacillati; phylum Bacillota; class Bacilli; order Caryophanales; family Paenibacillaceae; genus Paenibacillus; species Paenibacillus sp. P22. Next base: position 7,055 of record NZ_CBRA020000266.1, read on the forward strand.
TCACGCCGCAGGAGCTTGCCGAGAAAATGACGGACGGCGGCATCGAGATCGATGCGGTCGAACCGATGGACAAGGGCGTGGCCGGCGTTGTCGTCGGTTATGTCAAAGAAAAGACGAAACATCCCGATGCCGACAAGCTGAATGTATGCAAGGTCGACGTCGGCACCGGAGAGAATCTGCAGATCGTCTGCGGCGCGCCGAACGTCGACGCCGGCCAGCATGTGCCGGTCGCCACGGTCGGAGCCAAGCTGCCGGGCGGACTGAATATCAAGCGCGCGAAGCTGCGCGGCGTCGAATCGCAGGGCATGATCTGCTCCGCCCGCGAGCTCGGCCTGAACGACAAGCTGCTGCCCAAGGAGCTGCAGGAAGGCATTCTCGTGCTGCCCAAGCTGGAGCTGGGCCGTCCGATCGGCGAGGTTCTCGACCTCGACACGCATGTGCTGGAGCTCGACCTGACGCCGAACCGCTCCGATGCGCTGAGCCTGCTCGGAGTCGCTTACGAGGTCGGAGCTCTGACCGGCCGTCCGGTCAAGCTGCCGGAGCAGGACGTGTTCGCCGCTGCCGAGAAGGCCGCCGACCATCTGTCCGTCAGCGTCGAGGCTCCGGAGCTGTGCTCCCACTACAGCGCCCGCTACATCAAGGGCGTCAACGTCGCTCCGTCCCCGCTCTGGCTGCAGAACCGCCTCATGGCGGCAGGCGTTCGGCCGATCAACAACATCGTCGACGTGACGAACTACGTCATGCTGGAGTACGGCCAGCCGCTGCATGCCTTCGACGCGGACCAAGTGGCGGGCGGCAGCATCGTCGTGCGTCTGGCCCGCGAAGGCGAGACGCTGGAGACGCTCGACGGCCAGCAGCGGACGCTGCAGCCCCATATGCTCGTCATCGCGGACCGCGACAAGCCGGTCGCGCTTGCCGGCGTCATGGGCGGCGCGAACTCCGAGGTGACGGATGAGACGGTCAACATCGTGCTGGAGTCGGCGAAGTTCGACGGCTCGACGGTGCGCCGCACATCCCGCCAGCTCGGCCTCCGCTCCGAATCGAGCCTGCGCTTTGAGAAGGAAGTGGATCCGGCCCGGGTCATCCCGGCGCTTGACCGCGCGGCTTCGCTGATCGCCCGCCTCGGCCAGGGACTCGTAGCGGACGGCATCGTGCAGGAGGTTGTCAAGGCTGCGGAACCGATCGTCATCACGGTCGGCCTGGATCGGATCAATGCCTATCTTGGAACGGAGATTGCCAAGCTCGAGATCAAGACGATCTTCGGCCGCCTCGGCTTCGGCTCCGAGATTTCGGCGGACGGCTCGGCCGTCAAGGTGGAGGTCCCGACCCGCCGCGGCGATATTTCCCGCGATGTGGACCTGATCGAGGAAGTCGCGCGTCTGTACGGCTACGACAACATTCCGACGACGCCGATCCACGGCGACACGACGCCGGGCGCTCTGACGGCTTCCCAGGCGATCCGCCGAGAGCTGCGGCGCCGGCTCTCCGATGCAGGCCTGAGCGAAGTGATCAACTATTCGTTCACATCCCCGGCCCGAACGGAGCTGTTCCCTGCGCTTGGAGGAGGCTCGCGCCCGATCCGTCTCGCCATGCCGATGAGCGAGGATCGGAGCGTCCTGCGCACCTCACTGCTGCCTCAGCTGCTGGAGACGGCGACGTACAACCGGAACCGCAAAAATCCGGACCTCGCCGTATTCGAAATCGGCACGGTCTTCCATACCGACGAAGAGGCGCTGACGGCTCTGCCTCACGAGAAGCATCGCCTGGCCGTGCTGCTCACAGGCGCCCTGCGCGGAGCTTCCTGGAACCGGAAAGCGCAAAAGGCTGATTTCTACGACGCCAAAGGCGTGCTGGAATCGGTATTCGCCGCGCTCGGCCTGAGCGGCTCCGTCACCTACGAAGCGGACGCGCCGGAGCATCTGCATCCCGGCCGGACTGCTGCCGTCAAGCTGCATACGGAGCTCGGCGAGCAGACGATCGGATACGTCGGCCAGCTTCATCCGGAAGCCCAGCAGGCGGAGGATCTGGACGATACCTTCGTCGCCGAGATCGATCTCGACGTTCTGTACGACGCCGCGGACCGTTCCATCGTCTACCGCACGCTGCCGAGGTATCCGGCCGCGGAGCGCGACATCGCCGTCACGGTAGATGCGGGCGTTCCGGCGGCTGCTCTCACGGCAGCGGTGAAGGAAGCGGCCGGCGAGCTGCTTGAGTCCGTCCGTGTCTTCGACGTCTACACGGGCGAGAAGCTCGGCGCCGGACGCAAGAGCGTCGCGCTGTCGCTCGTCTACCGCCATCCGGAGCGCACGATGACGGACGAAGAGGTCGCCGGGCTGCATGCCAAGGCCGTCGCCGAATTGGAACAATCTTTCTCCGCTGAATTGCGGAAATAGGCAGGAAACGCGTAAAGCCGCATCGAAGTAGTCCCCAAAGAGGACTGCGGATGCGGTTTTTCCTTTGAGCAGCGGATTCGGAAGCCTTTTGAGGGTTTTGATCGTCGTAAGGAAATAGAGTTTTTGCGATAGGAATATATGGATCGAGCAATCGCTACATAACGAGCAGCACAGACCGGTTCGACTTCCAGCGATAGGTCCAAAGGAACAGACGAATGGCTGGACTTTCGGAACCGCTTGAACCGCACGGACCGCATGAACCGCATGAACCGCATGAACCGCATGAACCGCATGAACATTGAACCATCGCCCGTCACCGGGCCTTAATATAGAGGCTTGCACCGATGCCCCGCACCGCCGAAGACAGGAGCTCCTGTTCCTCGGGAGCGTTTCGCCGCCGCTGGCAGCCATCGGGAGCACAGCCGTACAACAACGGGAGGATACCGCCTTGAAGGAAGCCGATCGCTTGAAAGTAACGGTGGATATATACGGACATCAATATAAACTCACAGGCCACTCCAGCGTCGACTATATCCGCCGGGTGGCGGCTCTCGTCGACGAGAACATGCATAAGCTGGCGAAAGGCTATCCGAGACTGGACATGCCGAGGCTGGCTGTGCTGGCGGCGGTGCATATGGCGGAGGATGTGTTCCGGCTGCGCAGCGACAGCGACCTGCTGAAGGAAGAGCAGAGCCTGCGCAAAACGCTTGTCGGAGAGCTTGAGAAGGCCCAGGCTTCGGTCGAGGGCATGCAGGAGGAGATGAAGCGGCGCGAGGAGGAGTCCAGGTCGCGCCTCGATCAGCTGCTGAGCGAACGGGAAGAAGCCGAGCGGGCAATGCGCAGCGAAGCGGAGGAAAGGCTCGGAGCCGTACAGGCCGCCGTCAAGGAAGAGACGCTGCGCCTGGAGCGCGAAGGCTCCGAGGCCGCCGCCCGGCTTGAGGGGCGTTGGCTGGCTGAGCGCGAGGAGCTCGTAAGGGCGCATCGCGGCGAGATCGAGGAGCGCGAGCGGCAGCATGAGAGCGAACGCGGCGAAGCGGCACGCTTGCTGGAGTCGGAGCGCAAGGAATGGGAGCGGATGTACGAGGAGGAGTCCCAGGAGCGCGAAGAGTCTCACGCTGCGGCGCTGGAGCAGTCGGCGAGCCGGTATGCGGCGGAAAGCTCGGCGCTGAAGGAAGGCTTGGAGCGCGAGCGCAAGCTTCTTCAGACGCAGCTTGAGGAGTCCAGGCGAGAGCTCGAGGAACTGCTGGAAAGCGAGCGGGCAGCAGCTGCGGCTCGCTTCGAGGAGCAGCGACGCGAGCTCGACGAGGCTCACGCCGCACAGATCGAGGAGCGGGAAGCCAGGTTCGCCTCCGAGATGAGGAGCCTCGAAAGCTCCTTGCAGCAGAAAGTCGCGGAGCTGCAGGAGCTGTACGACCGCGAGGCGGATGCGCGCGCCGTGGAGCGCGCCGAGCTTGAACAGCTGTACGAAGCGGAGTGCCGCGAGCGCGAGCAGGAGAGGGAGGCTTTGCAGCAGCAGCATCAGGAGGAGCTGGCGGCGCGCGAGAAGCTGTATCGCGAGCAGGTGAGCGCTCTGGAGGAGAAGCTGCTCGCCGAGCGCAAGGGCAAGGAGAGCGAGCTGGAGCAGCTGCGCGCGCGTATGAGAGCGGAGATGGACGGCGCGCTTGCCGGCCGGGAGGCCGATTGGCGCAGCGAGGCGGCGAAGCTGGAGGAGCGCCATGAGGCGCTTCTCGCAGAAGCGTCGGCCGCTGCGGAAGCGGCTATGCAGGAACGCGAGGCGCAGCTGCGGCTGGAGCTTGAGAGCCGGCATAGCGAGGCGGCAGCCGCTGCCGAGGCGGCGCTTCGCGAGCGCGAGGAGCAGCTGCGCAAGCGCTATGAGAGCGAGCGCAGTCAGGCGGCGGCCGAGGCGGAAGCGGCAATGCAGGCGCGGGAGGCTGAGCTGCGCAAGCAGCATGAGCGCGAGCGCAGTCAGGCGGCAGCGAGGCGGAAGCGGCAATGCAGGCGCGCGAGGCTGAGCT
>NZ_CBRA020000267.1:0-10711 GCF_000469945.2 Paenibacillus sp. P22
TGGCTCTGAACATCTCAATCGCTTTTTTATAGTTTCTATGAGTAAAACGCGAGCTGCTGCAAGTTTCTAAAAAAATGGCAATCAGTTGCTCATCGGTAAGCTCTTCGGCGTTTCTTCTCTTCGTTAAAAGCGATAAATGCGGATCTTGGCCCGGTATCGTAATCATGCTCGGGTTTCCACCAACTTCCATTTTTGCTTCGCACAACATGCATTGTACGAACTTATCATAACTCGTCGCTCGGCATTTTAGACAGACTCATTATTCCGTCTTTTAAGGCAGGTGGCGTTGCATGGATTTAGATGAAGAAGCTTTGATTGAATTGATTGAAACGACAAGAGACCGTCTGCTGGAGGCCTATCAGCTCCATCCTACTTTTCTGCATCCGCTAGTCATTCAATACAGCACGGAGTTGGACAGGCTGCTGGATCTGTACATGCATAAAACCCAGACTGCGCCGAGCCATACACCCAGAGGAGGTACGTAAATGCCGTTTGTTCATCGCCCTTTTCATTCTTACCTATGGGGGAGTCTCTTTCTATGCCTAGCCGTAATTACCCTGGGAGAATGGCTGATTCCTGCGCCTGGCTCCCAGATGGTCTGGCTGGTCTTCTTGATTCCGATCTTTATCTTTTCCTATGAATTCGGTTATAAGGGCGGGATATCCTTTACCTTCATCGGCCTCCTCTGCGAGGTGTTGATTACTTGGAATGATTTCACGGACGGAGATCTCCGTACGACCCAGCTGCTTCGAATTTTTGAAGCCATGATTGTCCTGCTGGCTTTTGCGGTCGCGATCAGCGCCCTTGCCCATCGCCTGCATAAAAAGCGCAAAAGACTGGAGCAGATGGCTTTCCGCGATCCTTTGACCAACCTTTACAACCGTACGGCCATCCAATTGGAGCTGGAACGTTTCGTCGACGAGAGCCGCACTCCTCAGCCGTCGATCTCCTGCGTATTCATCGATGTCGACGATTTCAGCTATATCAACGATACCTTCGGCCACGACGCTGGGGATGAATGCCTCAAGGAAATCGCCGAGAGGCTGCGCGAGGAGCTTCCGGAAAACTCGCAGCTGTGCGCCAGACTTGGCGGAGACGAATTCATCGTCGTCCTCCTCGATTCCAAAAAAAATCAAACGGAGAAATGGGCTCAGAATCTGATTTCCAAACTGTCCGGCTACCCCTATCTGCAGGCGTTGAACCTGACCTTCAGCGCCGGGATCGCCAGTTATCCCGATGACTGCCAATCCGTCACCGAGATTTTCCAGCATTCGGATGTCGCCATGTACCGAGCCAAACGCGAGGGCAAAAACCGTGTTCGAGCGTATATCAAGGAAAACAAGCTTGAGCTGCTCAGCGAAATGCGGCTGGAGCAGGAGCTCCGCGCCTCCTGGAGCAGGCGGGACTTCCAGCTTGTCTACCAGCCGCAAGCCGAGGTGGCCTCAGGAAAAATAATCGGCCTGGAAGCGCTGCTGCGCTGGGACCATCCGGAATACGGAAGCATACCGCCCGATACGTTCATCCCCATTCTCGAGCGTACGGATCTCATCGTGCCGATCGGCGAATGGGTGCTCCTCGAGGCATGCCGCATGGGCAGATTTTGGCAGAGAGCGGGCTTGCATGATTTGCGCATTGCCGTCAATATTTCCCCGGTCCAATTGAAGGAGCCTCTGTTTGCATCGGCCGTCAGCAATGCGCTGCGCCTTACGACCCTGTCCCCGCAGTCGCTGGAGCTCGAGATTACCGAGAGGATCGCCATGATCCACAGCGACACCTGCATCCAGAAACTCCGGGAGCTGAAGGACATGGGCATCCGGCTCGCGATGGACGACTTCGGCAGCGGGTACTCGTCCTTGAATTATTTGATCCGTTATCCCCTCGATAGGATCAAGCTGGACAAGGAATTCGTGCAAGCCCTGAACGATTCGGCCAATGACGCCGTATTGTTCGAATCTCTGATCGGTCTCTTGCATCGCTTGAACCTGAGCGTAGTGGCCGAGGGAGTCGAAACGCAGGAGCAGCTTGAATTCTGCAAGCTTCATGCATGCGATTTTGTCCAAGGATATTTGATCGGACGACCGATGAACGCAGAGCAGCTGGCGCATTATTTTCATGGAATGATCGAACAGCCGTCAAAAAGGGAAGGACATGAAAGGACTGAACATGAACATTCTGCCGGCAAGATCGAGACATCGACGCCGGTTCTACATAGAAGTGAAGTGACCTGCTAGGAGCTCCGAACTCTGCTGGCGAAGCTCGGCTCCAAATCCCGCGGCACAGCAGCCCCCTCCTGACTGACCCAGGCGAATACAGGCCGTCCAAGCCAAAAAAACCGCAAGGACGGACATCCAACATGTCCCATCCTTGCGGAATCCGGTCGCCATCAATCCTCATTGCGATTTTTCGGCCTCGCATTTCCTTGTCTACTCCTGCGGCTCTCTCTTTGCTGTATTCGATCCCTTACTTTTGCACGCTCAGACTTTCCAGCTTCTCGATCTGCTTCTCGTAGAGAGGGAGCAGCTTGGCGAGCGCTTCCTTGATCGCCGCGGCATCCCTGGATTCGGCGGCCTTGTCCAGCTCGATCCGGGCATTGAAGAACCCGGATTCGGCTGGAGCCGATGAAGTCACGCTGCTCACCATATCTTGTACCGGGGAGGTCTCTCCCGTCGAACCGGCGACATCTTTTTCGGCTTTGAGGGCCGGCACGGCGATGACGGCGCTTCTGCCCTCCTTGCCGCTAGGCTCGCCGGATTCCAGGTTTTCATGCTTGAAGGTCGCCGTGCCGGCCGGCGACAGGACCGCCGGCTTGGTCTGGATCGTGAAGGAGACGCCGTCCTTCGTCGTTTGGAATTCTCCGCCGCCTGCCGGAACGATGACCGCTGCCGCGCCGGCTTTACCGGACTTGAGCTCCCCGCCGGACTTCAGCGTCACGGAGCCGGCCTTGACGGCTGCGGCTCCGCTCTTGGCCAGCTTCTTCATCGCGGAATCGTACTTGTCCAGCGTCTCCTTCCAGGCATCCGCCGTTTCCGGGGCATACTGGCGGGCAAGCTCCAGCGGATCGGCCAGCTTGATCGCCTTCATGGTGGCGACGGCTTTGTCCGACGTGGATGCTGCGGTGCTTTCCGTTGCCGACAGGACGGCTGCCTTGCCGGCCGTTGCAGGCATGCTGCCAGCGCCTTCCTTTTCCAGAGAAGCGGCATACTGCTTGGTCAGCGTCGGGCTGATCGCGGCATTGGCCGCGACCGGGCTGGCCACGGCGGCTAGCAGGACGGCGGACAGGGCGACACGGCTGGCGATTTGGTTTGGTTTCATGATGGAACACTCCTTGGGATATGGGATGGCTGGTACGGTTCCCACTTTACGCCGAGGGTGTGGCAGCCGATTGGTGAATTTGTGGAAAAACGATGGCACGGGGCAATCCGCCGGAACGGGTTGTTATAATAGGGACAGAATTCCACCCGTTCAGGAGGGTTACCGTGCTGGATTATACCATTGCCGTCGTGGATGACGATCCCCATATACGCGAATTAGTCGAAGCTTATCTGCGCAAGGAAAATTACCGTACGATCGGGCTCGGCTCGGGCGAGGCCGCCTTGGAGCTGCTTGAAGGCGATCCCCCTCATATGTGGGTGCTCGATCTCATGCTGCCCGGCATGGACGGCTACGAGCTGTGCCGCCGCATCCGTGACACGGCCGAAGTGCCGATCATCATGATCTCCGCCAAGGACAGCGAGGTCGACAAAATTCTCGGACTCGAGCTCGGCAGCGACGATTACCTCGTCAAGCCGTTCAGCCCGCGCGAGCTCGTCGCCCGCGTCAAGCGCCAGCTGCAGCGGCTCCGCCGGCTGCAAGGCATGGAGGAAGCGCCGGCATCCGCCGTCCGCATCGATGCGGGGCCGCTGCTGCTCTTGCCCGAGGAAAGGAGGGTGTTCTGGCATAGCGAGGAGGTCGACCTGACCTCCAAGGAATATGCGCTGCTCCAGCTGTTCGCCGAGCGCCCGAACCGCGCTTACACGAGAGAAGAGCTGCTCGTGCAAGTATGGGGCGACGATTATTTCGGCAGCGACCGGGCGGTGGATCATCTGCTCAAGAGACTTCGCAAAAAGATTGCCGGACTGCCCGTCGAGGCGGTCTGGGGACATGGCTACCGGCTGCGCGCCGAGGAAGGGGGAGCCCGCCATGAAGCTGCTCCATCAAATTAACCTCGCTTTCGGAGCGGTGCTGATCGTCGTGCTCGGGACGGCCGCGCTCCTGATCCATTTCGTACTGCTCGACCATTTCATCGGCTCGCAGCAACAAGAGCTGCGGACGATGGGGGCGAGCATCGCCTCTTCCCTGGAGGTCAAGCAAGCACAGGCTTCATTCAGCAGCGCCGGGATGGCCGCCGTCCCTACGACGGATGCGATGAAGCCCGATTTGACGATCGGGAGCATCGGGAAGAGCCCGCTGATCGACACCGCCAAGGACAGTTTCCGGAGCAGCGGGACGGGCACAAAAACCTATAAGCTGCAGTCTCGGGCAACGGTTCTGGCAGCGGCCGACGTGCAGGCGATCGTGACCGATCCAAGCGGCAACATCGTGACCGACAGCGTCGCCCTACCCTCCGGCGTGGCCGCCGTGCCGGCCGAGCTGCAGGGAGTCCGGCTCTCCTCGCAATCTGCGCAAGCCGTGCCAGCCGCTGCGACGCTGAAGGAGCTGTGGACAGGCGCGGACAGCCGCTACATGGTGCAGGTCAACGAGGTTCCGCAGGGCACGCTCACTCTGCTCGCGCCGATGAGCAAGGTGAAGGCGCTGGAGCAGGCTCTGTTCGGACGCCTGCTCTTTGTGCTCGCCGGCGGAGGCGTCCTCGTCCTGCTGCTCAGCCTGTTCATAACGAAGAAGCTCATTCGTCCCCTCATGGAGCTGCGGGAGGAGCTGAGGAAGGTCAAGCAGCGCCAGTTCGCCGAAGTCCGGCTGATCCGAGCCGGCGGAGAGATCGGCTCCGTCGCCCGCACCGTCCATGAGCTCGCCGGGGAACTGGACCGCTACAACCGCGTGCAGAAGCAATTTTTCCAGAACGCGTCCCATGAACTCAAGACTCCGCTCATGTCGATCGCCGGATATGCCGAGGGCATCCGCGACGGCGTGTTCGAAGGCGAGAGCTCCCGGCGCGGCCTCGACATCATACTCAGCGAGAGCGGACGGCTCAAGAAGCTCGTCTCCGAGATGACGCTGCTCGCCAAGCTCGACAGCGAGGAGGATATATTCCGCTCCTCTCCGGTGCCTCTGCGGGAGCTGGTCGATGAGGCGAGGGAGCGGATGAACCCGATGCTGATGAAGAAAGGGCTCCAGCTTGTCGTGGAAGCCGAGCCGGATGCGGCCGGAGCGCTGACGGTCGAGGCGGACAAGGACAAGCTGCTGCAGGCGCTGCTCAATATCGTCGCCAATGCGGCTCGGCATGCTCGAAGCGTCATTACGATCCAGGTCAAGTCCCACTCCAAAGGCATCCAGCTCACGGTCGCGGACGACGGCACCGGCTTTCCCGAGTCGCTGCTTCCCCAGCTGTTCCACCGCTTCGTCAAAGGCAAGGACGGCGACACCGGCCTCGGCCTTGCCATCTCCCGCGCCATTGTGGAGCGCTGCGGCGGGTCCATCCGGGCCGGCAACCAGGCAAGCGGCGGTGCCGTCATCTCCATGGGCTTCCCAGCCTCCAGCTAGCCATGCCAAAAGAGCAAGAGCCTCCTTCCCGCTCGGGAAGGAGGCTCTTGCTTTTCCGGCTTTAGGCCATGCAGACTTTAAGCCATGCAGCTTTAGGCCATGAGGCCTTTAACCTTCCGGACTTTATTTCATGCCCGAAATATTGTAATTCTCGATGATGTGCTTCTGGAAGAAGACGAAGATGATCATGATCGGAACGACCATGAATGCCGCTCCCGCCATCTGCAGAGCGAAGTTGGTGCCATGCTGGCCCTTCAGCAGCGACAGGCCGACCGAAAGAGTATATAACTTCTCGTCGTTGGCGATGATGAGCGGCCACAGGAAGCTGTTCCAGCCCCCGATGAACGTGAGGATCGCCTGCACGGCCAGAATCGGCTTGGACATCGGCAGGACGATCTGGGCGAACAGCCGGTATTCGCTCGCCCCGTCGAGGCGCGTCGCCTCCATGATCTCATCCGGCAGCGTCGACATGAACTGGCGGAACAGGAAGATGCCGAAGGCGCTCGTGAAGCCCGGCAGCACGATGCCGAGCATCGTGTTGGTGAGGCTCACGCTGTTCAGGATCAGGTAGACCGGAATCATCGTCACCTGGCCCGGAATCATCATCGTGGCGAGCACGAGCAGGAACATTTTCTCCCGGCCCTTGAAGCTGTACTTGGCGAAGCCGAAGCCGGCCATCGCGTTCAGCAGCAGCCCGACGAAGGAGAACAGCGTGATGAGCAGCGTATTGGTCAGGTAGGTGCCGAAGTCCATCTCGGTGAACAGCTTGCCGAAGTTCTCGAACGTGAAGGATTCCGGCCACAGAGTCGGCGGGATGCGCTTGATTTCCCCTTCCGTCTTGAAGGAGGAGAGCAGCATCCAGATGAACGGCAAAATCATCGCGACGCCGAATACGGTCAGCACGATGCCGGCGGCCCACTGCTGCAGCTTATCCCGCGAGCGGCCGGTCGGGGCTGCCGATTGCGCTTGTTTAGGTGTCAAGGACATGACGGTAAGCCTCCTATTCCTCGGCTTGCTTCCGCTGGAGTCTCAGCTGGAGCAGGGTGACGGCAATAATGATGAAGAAGAGCACGAACGATCCGGCGGCGGCATAGCCGAAGTTGCTGAACTGGAAGCCGTTCTGGTAAATGAACAGAGACGCGGATACGGTGCCGTTGAGCGGCCCGCCCTGGGTCATGACGAAAGGCTCTTCGAAAAACTGCAGCCAGCCGATCATCGTCGTCACGCTGACGAAGAAGATGGCGAAGCGCATCATCGGAATCGTGATCCGGGTCAGCTGCTGCCAGTTGCTGGCGCCGTCCAGCTGCGCCGCCTCGTAGTACGAGCGGTCGATGCCCTGCAGCGCCGCGATGAAGATGATCATGTTGAGGCCGATGCTGCGCCACAGCGCCAGCAGGATGAGCGACAGCTTGGCGATCGTCGGATCGGTCAGCCAAGCCACCTTGTCGAATCCGAGCGACGTCAGGACGTAATTGAAGAGGCCGATGCCCGGATTGTACAGATAGCTCCAGACGACGGCCACGGCCACGACGTTCGTCACGGACGGCAGGTAATAGACGACCCGGAATACCTTGAACGCGCGCGAGCGCCCGAAGTTGATCAGCAGGGCGGCTCCGAGCGAGCAGGCGATGACGAGCGGCACGCCGATGACGACGTAGAACAGCGTGTTGCGCAGCGCCAGCAGGAAGACGGGATCGCCCAGCACATCGGCGTAATTCTGCAGGCCGACGAACTTGATGCTGGAGTAGTTGGCCAGCCCCGCCAAGTCCATGTCGGTCAAGCTGATGTAGACCGCGACAAGAATGGGCAGCAGGGAGAACACGGCTAGCAGGATGAGGGTCGGTCCGATGAAGACGTACGGCGCAGCCCTTGAAGGTCCTTTCATCCATCTCACTTCCTTTACGGTCCTGACGGAGGGCGGAGTGCAGATCAGCCGGCTGCCGGAGATTCCGGCAGCCGGCCCCTGGCCGTCAGCGATTTATTTGTCCAGCAGCTGCTGGGATTGCGCGTTGAAGTCTTTGAGCTGGGCATCGATATTTCCGTTCGCGCGGTAGATCTGCTCGAAGGTTTTCACGAAGTTCTGGGAGATGTTGTCCCAGGCTTTGACCAGCGGCATCGGCTCGGCGTTTTTGAGCTGCTCGCCGACAACGCTCATATTGGCATCCCCGCTCAGCTGCGGATCCTCCCATGCCTTCATGTTGGCCGGCAGCTCGCCGGTCTGCTTCATCCATTCCAGCTGGTTTTCCGGCTTGCTCAGGAAGGAGATGAACTTCATCGCTTCCGCCTTGTGGTCGGTGAAGTTGAAGACGGTCAGGTTGGAGCCGCCGAGCGAGCTCATGTTGTTCTCCTTGGAAGGAAGAACGGCCGTCGCCCATTTGCCGTCGATCTCCGGAATCTGGTCCTTGATCGTCTTGATCATCCAAGGTCCGCTGATGAACATCGGCACCATGCCGTCGCCGCCGAACGTCTGGGACGTATCGAGGCCGAGATCGATCGGCGCGTATCCGTTCTTGAAGAAGCTGTCCAGATAAGCGACCGTGTCGCGGTATTGCGGCTGGTCGAATTGCGCTTTGTTGTCCTCGATCAGCTTGGCGCCGTTCTGGCGGGCGAACATGAAGCTGAGCGTCGGCTCCTTCGGATCGAGTCCGATGCCGTACTTGTCCTTGCCTCGCTCGGTCAGCTTCTTGGAGGCGTCAAGCAGCTCATCCCAGGTTTTCGGAGCCTGATCGTAGCCGACGGATTTCAGCACGTCGGTACGGTAGAACAGAACTCTCGTTTCAGCCAGCCAGGGCACGCCGACGGTTTTGCCGTCGAACTGGGTGGAGGTGACGGTGCCCTTGAAGAAATGGTCCGCTGCAAGCTCGGGGTAGCTGCCGAGGTCGGCCGTCAGATCGGCCAGCGCTCCAGCCGCGGCGAACTCCGGCATCCAGGTCGTGCCCATCTGCAGCACGTCGGGACCTTTCTTCGAAGCGACCGCAGTCAGCAGCTTGTCGTGGGCGCTCCCCCAAGGAATTGCCTGAACCTTGACCGTAACGTTCGGATTCTCTTTGGCGTAGGCGGCTGCCATCTGCTCCATCGGCTTGCTGCTGTCTCCCATCGCCCAGACGGAGAGAGTGACCTTGCCTCCGTCAGCGGAGTCGCTGCCGCCCGAAGAGCATCCCGCCAAAGCGGTTCCTGCGAGCATGACGGCCGCGATGGCGGCGCTTGCAGTTTTCGTTTTCATTTGTATTTCCTCCCCTGGTTAAGTTGCCCTTTGCTCGATTGAAACGTTTCGAATTGAATTATAGATCAACTTGAAATCGCATTCAAGGCTTTTTTGTTGAAGATTTTTCCCTTCATATATAGCCGAATGTGGCACTTCCTCCTCTGAGAATCCGCTTACATTGATTTCAAATAAAGGTTTGACTTCATTTCCCACCTTTGTTTATACTCGGATTACGTGTTGTCGAAACGTTTTTATTATCTTTTTTCCAGATATGCAGGCGTTTCTTGTCTATCGAAAGGAGGAAACACCCTATGCCTACCCCGCAAACAAACGTTCAGCCAGCCTTGTGGAGACTGGAATCCGGGTCTTTATCCTTCTCCTTCCATCCTTCCGGCGACCTGTACGAGGCGCTTGGCGGCGGAATGATGCTCAACCAGCTCTTGTCCAGCCCCCTGGACGGATCGCTCAACAATCTGTTCCTGCGGATCCGCCGTCCGGGCGGCTTCTCCATCCATCCTCTGCTGGGCGTCTCCTCGGCGAGCGCCGTCAGCCGCCAAGGCCAGCGAATCACCTGGAGCGGCACCGCGGAAGAAGTCGCGTACGAAGTCTCCTTCCTGATGTCCTCCAGCGACAGCTGGTTCTGGGAGGTCAAGCTCGACTCCGCCGGCGTTTCCCTGCAGACCGATGTCATTTACGGCCAGGATATCGGCCTCGCCGCTCCGGCGGCAGTCCGCAGCAATGAAGCCTACTGCTCGCAGTACATCGACCATTCGGCCTACCGCGACGAGCGTTACGGCTGGAGGGTCTGCTCCCGTCAGAATCAGCCGCAAGGCGGATTGTTCCCTTACGTGCAGCAGGGCTGCCTCACGGGAGCCGAATCGTACTCGACCGACGGCTTCCAATTTTTCGGCCTCTCCTTCAAGGACAGCCACCGGCCCGAGGCGCTGAGCCTGGAGCGGCTGCCCTCCGAGGTCTACCAATACGAATTCGCCTACACCGCATTGCAGTCGAAGACGCTCGATCCGGCGAATGGCGCCGAGGCCGTCTTCTACGGGCTGTTCCTGGAGCATCATCCGGAAGCCGTCACGGAAGCGGCCTATTCCGATCGGCTGAAGGAAGCATGGCGGGAGGCCAGCCGCCTGCCCGCGGCAGACGGCCCTGCCGTGCCGGTGCCGCTCCGCTCCGCCGACCTCGGCGATCCGCTTCCCTCCCGGCCGCTGGCGCCAGCCGAGCTGGCGCAGCGGTACCCGGTCCGGCTGGAGGAGGAATACTCACGTGGCGAGCTGCTGTCCTTCTTCACCCCGGATTACGAGCATGTCGTGCTGAAGGCCAAGGAGCTCTCCATGGAGCGGCCGCATGGCCATATCCTGATGAGCGGAGCTCCGGACCGGGCAGCAGCCGAGATGCTCACCTCGACCGCTTACATGTACGGAGTGTTCCACTCCCAGCTGGTCGTCGGGAACACTTCCTTCAACAAGCTGATCGGCCATGCCCGCAGCGCTCTCAACGCCGCTCATGCTTCCGGCTTGCGCCTGTACGCCGAGGTCGACGGACAATACCGCCTGCTTGCCATGCCTAGCCTGTTCGAGATCGGCTTCAACTATGCCCGCTGGCTCTATGTTCTCGATGACGACACGCTGGAAATCACGAGCTTCACAAGCTCTTCCGCGCCGGATGCCGTGCTGGAGATCAAATCCGCCAGCCATCTGCCCCGCCGTTATCTGGTCACGGCGCAGATCACGATGAGCGACCGCGACTACGAGCTTCCGTACGCGCTCCGGCAGCAGGACGGCAGCCTCATCGTCTCCG
>NZ_CBRA020000268.1:0-3264 GCF_000469945.2 Paenibacillus sp. P22
GTCGAGCTCGGAGCGGCAGCAGGTGCCGAGGTCGGTGCTGAAGCATCGGCGCGCATCGTTCCTACGTCTACGCCGGATAACGGAATCTAACGGAACGGAAACGCTGAATTTCTATCGCGATACAACGAAGAGATCCGCTTGCCAGCGGGTCGGCTCCACGTAGCGGTCATGCCGCGGCCGCACCAGCTCCAGATACTCCCTGACCGTTTCCTCCTGCGTGTATTTGCCGCTCTTGAACTTGCCGAGCCTGGACTTATTTTATCCTTCGATTGTTAGAAGAGGATTAAGAATTATTAATGGAAGACGCTTTTGTGTCCCGGAAAAGGTTTTATTCTATTGTCGGATGGGTAATGATGGAGGAAGGTGCCGGGCCGCGTGGGACTTGGGCCTTGGCTTCCTGCCTTGGACTCAAGCGGACGGAGTGGGCGCTGCTGCTGCTGGTATCCGCCCTCGTGCTGGCAGCGGAGCTGATCAATACCGCCATCGAGAGGGCGGTCGACCTGGCTTGCGGCGGCGAGCTTCATCCGCTGGCCAAGCTGGCGAAGGATACGGCATCCGGCGCGGTGCTGGTCTGCGCGGCAGCGGCAGCGGCGGTCGGCATCATCATCATGGGGCCGCCGCTGTGGCGGCTGCTCGTGACATAAGAAGAACCGGGGTTATATTCCCCCATAAGGAGATTAGGAAGCTAGATGAAGGCAGATCCGGTAATTGAGCAACTGAGTGAGCAGCTGTATGAATCGGCGCGCGAAGCGATGAGCAGGGCATACGTACCTTATTCCCATTTTCAGGTCGGAGCCGCGTTGCTCGATGAGCATGGCCATATTCATCTTGGCTGCAACATTGAAAATGGCGCCTACAGCCCCGGCAACTGCGCGGAGCGCACCGCGTTGTTCCGCGCCGTCGCCGACGGCTGCGCGCCGAAAAGCTTCAAGGCGATTCTTGTCATCGGCGATACGCCGGGGCCGATCTCGCCATGCGGCGTATGCCGCCAAGTGCTGTCGGAGCTGTGCGCTCCGGACATGCCGGTCATCATGACCAATCTGTCCGGCTCCAGAAGCGTCATGACGGTTGCCGAGCTTCTGCCCGGCGCTTTCTCTCTGGAAGAGAGCCGGAACAAGAAGGAGGACAACTAAGATGGCAGGTGGAGCAGCAGGCAAAGGTCCCGATAGCACCGGCAAGGGAAATAAAGGATTCCGCTCGGGATTCGTCGCGATCGTAGGCCGTCCGAATGTCGGCAAATCGACTCTCATGAACCATATGATCGGACAAAAAATCGCGATCATGTCCGACAAGCCTCAGACGACGCGCAACAAGATCCATGGCGTGCTGACTCGCGAAGGCTCGCAGATCGTATTCCTGGACACTCCAGGCATCCATAAGCCTCAATCCAAGCTGGGCGACTATATGATCAAGGCAGCCGAAGGAGCGCTGTCCGAGGTCGAGGCGGTCCTGTTCCTGATCGACGTCTCCGAAGGAATCGGCGGCGGCGACCGTTTCATCATCGAACGGCTGAAATCGGTCAAAACGCCGGTATTTCTGATCTTGAACAAAATCGACAAGGTCGAGCCGGAGAAGCTGCTCGAGACGATCGTCCAGTACAAGGACCTGTACGATTTTGCCGAGATCGTTCCGATCTCCGCGCTTCAAGGCAGCAACGTCGACCGGCTTCTGGAGCAGCTGGAGCGCTACTTGCCGGAGGGACCGCAATATTATCCCGCCGATCAGGTCACCGACCACCCGGAACAGTTCGTCTGCGCCGAAATGGTGCGCGAGAAGATTCTCCAGATGACGCGCGAAGAAGTGCCGCATTCCATCGCCGTCACGATCGAGGACATGAAAGTCCAGGAAAACGGCGTCGTTCAGATCGGAGCCGTCATCTTCGTCGAGCGGGATTCGCAGAAAGGCATCATTATCGGCAAGCAAGGCGCGATGCTCAAGGAAGTCGGCAAGCGCGCGCGCCGGGATATCGAAGCGCTGCTGGGCTCCAAGGTATTCCTGGAGCTGTGGGTCAAGGTCAAGAAGGACTGGCGCAACCAGGACCGCGTGCTCAAGGACCTCGGCTATCGCAGCGAATGAATTCCTGCATGGAATTGTCAGCATAGCCGACGCTCCTTTATCGCATTCTAAAGAGGACGACGCCTGCGGGGGCGTTTTCCACTTCGAGAGGCGAAAGGGTGTTGCTTCATGCGGGATTTTTCGTGGACCTATTTTGCGCGGACCGGTGATGTAGAGTCATTTCTGCTTTACAAGGAAGTGGATCAGCTTCGCGAGGCATCCGGCACAGCCGGAATGGCCGCCGCGGCGGAAGCTGCCGAAGAAACGGGAGAGGCGGAGCAGGCTGCCATCTTCTGACTTCCGGCAGCATGAGCAGGTCCGGAGCGAGCGCTCCGGACCTTTTGCATGCGGAGAGTCCGAGGATTCCCTCCGATGGGCGAAAGGGGATGGTGTCCATGCTGTACCGAGTCGAAGGGATTGTGATCCGCAGCACGGATTACGGGGAAGGCAACAAGATCGTGACGCTGCTGACGGATACGGTCGGCAAGGTCGGGGTCATGGCGCGGGGAGCAAAGAAGGTCAGAAGCCGGCATACATCGCTCGTCCAGCCGTTTACATATGGGGAATTCGTTTTTTTTCGCAATGCGGGATTGGGAACGTTGAATGCCGGGGAGATCATGGAATCAAACCATCGGCTGCGGGAGGATCTGGATTTGTCGGCTTATGCCGCGTATGCGGCCGAGCTGTGCGACAGAGCCTTCCAGGACGAAGAGGCCGGAGCCTATCTGTTCCATCAGCTCAAGGCCTGCTACGACGGGCTTCGGGAAGGGAAGGATCCGGCGGTCGTCATTCATCTGTTTGAAATGAAAATTCTCGAAGCAGCCGGATACGGCCCGCAGCTGTTTCAGTGCATCAATTGCGGATCGGACCAGGGACCGTTCCGGCTCAGTGCGGATGGGGGCGGAATTCTCTGCCGCCGCTGCCATGGCAGGGACCCGCGGGCGATTCCGCTCGAGGAGGGGACGCTGCGGCTGCTTCGGCTCTTGTCGGCTATCGACATGCGCAGGCTCGGCAATATCCAGGTTCGTCCCGAAACGAGCAAGCAGTTGAAGACGGCGCTGCGCGTTCTGATGGACACGCATCTCGATCTTCGGCTGAAATCGCGTTCCTTCCTGGATTCGCTGGAGCGGTTCGCTCCGGATCCGGCGGCGCCGGCCGTTCCGCGCCGGCGGATGCCAGCGCCCGAGTCTGCCGAGGACAGTCCGTCTG
>NZ_CBRA020000269.1:0-3008 GCF_000469945.2 Paenibacillus sp. P22
CGATCCCGATGCGGCCAGCATTCCCAACGTATGGCAAGGGCTGAAGCCGGGAGACATCGACGCTCCAATGGTAGGTTGCCTATTGCGGGTGCTTCCCGTATGATGATGGCAATCAATCAGGCAAAGGGTGGGAGCATGGCGAAGGATATCGGCATCAACAAGCTGTATAGGCCCGAGGCGGTCATTTTCGATA
The DNA here is from genome assembly GCF_000469945.2 of Paenibacillus sp. P22. Taxonomy (NCBI): domain Bacteria; kingdom Bacillati; phylum Bacillota; class Bacilli; order Caryophanales; family Paenibacillaceae; genus Paenibacillus; species Paenibacillus sp. P22. Next base: position 194 of record NZ_CBRA020000269.1, read on the forward strand.
TGGACGGCACGCTGTTCCAGACGGAGACGCTGCTGCGGCTCGTGCACGGAAGGCTGTTCGGCACCCTCCGCGACGAAGGCTTGTATACGCAGCCCGAACCGCCCGTCGAGGCGCTGCTCGGCTGTCTGGGCATGCTGCTGGAGGACATCTGGCGCAAGCTGATGCCGGATGCCTCCGAGGCGGCGAGGCGGCGCGCGGATGTGCTGATGCTTCAATACGAGCTGGAAGGCCTGTCGGCCGGAGACGGGCTGTTGTACGAAGGCGTGCCGGAGACGCTGGCGGAGCTGAAGCGGCAGGGCGTGCGGCTGTTCGTCGCCAGCAACGGCCTCCAGGATTATGTGGAGGGAATCGTGCTGCATAAGCGTCTCGGCGGGCTGTTCGACGAACTGTACAGCGCCGGCGGCCGGGGAACGGCTTCCAAGACGGATCTCGTGCGCCTGCTGCTGGAAGAGAACGGCATCGGCAGCGCCTGGATGGTCGGCGACCGCTCCTCCGACGTGCAGGCGGGAGCCGGCAACGGGCTCGCCGTCGTGGGCTGCGCCTACGCAGGCTTCGGCGACAGCGGCGAGCTGGACGGCAGCGACGTGCGCATCACCGGCTTCGCCGAGCTGCTGGAGCTGCTGCCGGAAGCTTGAGCAGCAGCCTGTCGGCGGCATCCCATCGGGATGCCGCTTTTTTGTCTATCGATTCAAGAACGTTCCGAATTGGGCTGCTGCTGTCGGAGCCTGCAATGTCCATCAAGCATGAAGACAAAACAACGCGGCAGGGACAATAAGCGGCACCAAAAAAAAGGAGTCGAGCACGGTTTATCCGTGTCCGATTCCTTTTTTGCACGAGAGGCCTACGACTCGGCCGGACCTTCGGAAGACATGGAGTCCGGATTTTCCGTCTCGGCCGGCGCTCCGGATAGCGGTTCGATTTCCGGCGCTTCGCTTTCCAGCTTCCACCCCTCTTCAAGCTCCGGAATCCGTTGGACGGACCGGACCACCGGCCGGTCGGCGGCCAGAGGCTTGCCGGGCAGGATGGGTCTGCGCTTCAGGAACCCGCCCGGAACCCGGACGCGCGGCTGCATCGTTTTGCCGAATCCTTCTTTTGCCGAAGGCTTCTTCCGGACAGAGAGGCTGCCCGCCTTGCCGCTTTCGACGGGTTCCGTACGGCCTTTCCGCTGGTCTGCCGGACGGCTTCCCTTCGTCCGGCCGCCGCCGTCGCGCTTGCCGGCCTTGCCGGAGCCGACGGGACGGCTGTCCTTGGGTGCGGCTGCCGGTCGTGCGGCCGCCCGACTTGCGCTGCGCCCTGCGGTTGTAGAGGTACAGGGCATATTCAAGGGGCTTGACGATCGCCCGGTCGTAGGTATCGATATCTCCGCTCTGCTTGAACACTTCGCGTGCCGGCTTGGGATTGACCTCCAGCAGCCAGATGCCGCCCTGACGGTCGATCGCCAGGTCGAGGGCGAGCTCGCACAGCCTGCCGTACTGCCGTTCCAGGTATTCGGCCACCTCGATCGAGAACTGCTCGGCCTCCAGCCTGACCTCGGATGCCTGGAGCCCTTCGTCGATCCAGGAATCGAGCAGCTCTTCCATTTTAGCCGCCTTGCCGCCGCCGTGAAGGTTGGAGGTAATGCTGCCGGCCGCTCCGATCCGTCCCGCGCAGCCGGTCGGCTCCCATTCGCCGCGTCCGTTCTTCTGCACGAGCATCCGGTAGTCATGGACGCGCCCGCTCGGAAGCTTCAGCTGGATGCCCTGCTGGACGATATAGCGTCCTCCGCCGAGGCTCCAGGAGCTTAGACGGCTCTGAAGCCCGCCTGCGCCGACTTTCTGGGGCCGGATGATTTTCCGCGACTGGTCGCGTCCCTGGATGGAATACATGCCGCCGGCAAGCCTTTCGATCCGCAGAATGCCGCGTCCGCCTGTGCCGTTGATCGGCTTGAGGAAGACGAGCGGATGCTTTTTCAGCATGTCGGCCAGATCCCGGTGGGAGGCGTACAGCACCGTTTGGGGCTGCTTGTTCTGGAAGCGGGGCTGGGACTGAAGCGTTTTGTAAATCGTCCATTTGTTTCTCAGCGGCCGGTTGAGGAAGCCGAGGTGCCCGTACCGGGAGCGGAATTTCTTCAGCTGCTCGAACCGGGGCGAATTCTGGATGCGGCAGCGGTCGAAGATGAGATGCGGAAAGGAGGACCAGCGCCGCGACCATGCCTTCGACGAAGGATCGTAGTACATGGCGTTGATCCGGTTCCCTTCGTAATCGACATCCGCCGGGGTGAACACCATCACATCCATGCCGAGGCGCTTGCCTGCGACGATCATCCGCTGGTAGATGGGCCTCTCCTCGAGCAGCTTCTGGTCATTGAGGTATAACGTTAAAATGCCGAGTACGGGTCGGGCCACTGTCATCTCTCCTTGGTGCGTCCGGCGGTCGGCTTGTTCCCCCCGGATGTTGGATAAGCGGCGATGCCGGCCGGGAGCCGGCCGTTCCGCTTCGAAGCCGCGGGGAGGCTGAGCTTCCGCGCCGTGCCGCAGACGGAGGATCGGCTGCAAGAGCGGCGGCGGCTTCCGCTGCGGCAGCCGGCGAAGCGCCGCTTTGGAAGATGAGCGTCGCTTTGCCGGTGGGGCCGTCCTGCAGGGAAGTCGCCGCAAAGCCGGCGCGGAAGCACATTTTCATGCTCGCGGTATTGTCCGCGGCAACTCTGCAGGAGAGATGTCCCCATCGCTCCTGCAGCCTCTTCAGGAGCAGGCTGCCGGCTCCGCGCCCGCGCAGGGGAGGAGCAACGGCGACAAGGCAGGCCTCCAGGCCCGCCTCGCGGGCGAAAGCCGCCCCC
>NZ_CBRA020000270.1:0-6320 GCF_000469945.2 Paenibacillus sp. P22
TCCGCGCGTCAGCGCCTCGGTCAGGTAGCCGCAGACGGAGCCTTTGCCGTTCGTTCCCGCCACATGGATGAAGCGGAGCCGGCGTTCGGGATGTCCGAGACGCTCCATCATCAGCTTCATCCGATCCAGGCCCGGACGGATGCCGAAGCCGATGAGGCCTTCGATCCACTCCCGCGCTTCCTCGTACGATTTCAGCAGGCCTCCGGCCTGTCGATGCGTTTCCTGGTTGTCCATATCGTTTCGCTTCCTTTTATGTTTGACTTGCGCCGGCGAACGGCGCGAACGCCCTTCGCCGGGCCCCCCGTCCTCCAAGGACAATCGCAGCTTCGATCAGCTCTGCAGCTCCTCGATCCGCGCCAGCACCTTCTCCAGCTTGGACTCGTAATCGGCCCTTTTGGCTTTTTCTTCCTCGATGACTTTGGCCGGAGCTTTGGCCGTGAAGCCTTCGTTGGAAAGCTTTTTGTCCACGCGCTCCACTTCGGAGCGGAGAACGGCGGCTTCCTTCGTCAGCCTCGCGATCTCCTGTTCGATGTCGATGAGTCCCGCAAGCGGCAAGTACAGCTCCGCCCCCGTCACAATGGCGGCCATCGCCTTGTCCGGAGCGGACAGTCCCGTGTCGACCGCCAGGGAGGAAGTGCCGCAGAAGCGGCGCAGAAGCTCTTCGTTGCCGCTCAGGATGCCGGCTTCGAAGCTGCCGGAAGGCTTGATCTGCAGCTCGATCTTCTTGCTCATCGGCACGTTCACTTCGGCGCGGATGTTGCGCACGGAGCGGATCGTGCTCATGAGCAGCTCCATCTCGCGGACGGCTTCCGGAGCTTCCAGCGCAGCTTCATAGACCGGCCAGGCGGCCGTCGTGATGGACTCGCCCTCATGCGGCAGATGCTGCCAGATTTCCTCGCTGATGAACGGCATGAACGGATGGATCAGGCGCTGCGTCCGGTCCAGCACGTAGGCGAGCACGGATTGCGTCGCCTTTTTGGCGTCGGCATCCTGACCGTACAGATTCAGCTTGGCAACCTCGATGTACCAGTCGCACAGATCGTCCCAGATGAAATTGTACAGCAGGCGGCCTGTTTCGCCGAAGTCGTAGGCGTCGATCAGTCTCGTCACATCGCGCGAGGTCTCGTTCAGACGATGCAGGATCCAGCGGTCGGCCGTGCCGAGCGGAACAGTTATATCGATATCATCATAATTGAAACCTTCCAGATTCATCAAGGCGAAGCGGGAAGCGTTCCAGATCTTGTTGGCGAAGTTTCTCGCCTGCTCTACCTTCTCCAGGCGGAACCGCAAATCCTGCCCCGGCGTGCTGCCGGTGGACAGCATGAAGCGCATCGCATCCGCACCGTACTGCTCGATGATGTCCAGCGGATCGACTCCGTTGCCGAGCGACTTGGACATCTTCTTGCCGTCCGCGTCGCGCACCAGGCCGTGCATGAGCACGTCCTTGAACGGGATGCGGTCCGTGAATTCCAGCGCCGTGAAGATCATGCGGGCTACCCAGAAGTAGATGATGTCGTAGCCGGTGACAAGCAGGTCGTTCGGATAGTGGCGCTTGAAATCGGCGCTGTCCTCGTCCGGCCAGCCGAGCGTGGAGAACGGCCAAAGGGCGGAGCTGAACCAGGTGTCGAGAACGTCCTCGTCGCGGCGCAGCTCTCCATGCCCGCAGTCCGGGCAAGCTTCGAGATCCTCGCGGGCGACATGAAGCTTGCCGCAGGAGTCGCAGTACCAGGCCGGAATGCGATGGCCCCACCACAGCTGGCGGGAAATGCACCAGTCGCGGACGTTCTCGATCCAGTTCAGGTAGATCTTCTCGAAGCGGTCCGGCACGAAGTTCACGCCCTCGCCGGACTTCTGGGCTTCGATCGCGCGTTCGGCGAGCGGCTTCATTGCCACGAACCACTGCGTGGACAAGTACGGCTCGACGACGGCGCCGCTGCGCTCGCTGTGCCCGACTTGATGCACATGGTCCTCGATGCGGACGAGAACGCCGCTCTCCTGAAGGTCGGCGACAAGCTTCTTGCGCGCTTCGGCGCGGTCGAGGCCTTGGTAAGGTCCGGCCTCGGCGTTCATGACGCCGCTCTCGTCCATGACGATGATCTTGGGCAGGCTGTGGCGCTCGCCGACCTCGAAGTCGTTCGGATCATGGGCAGGCGTGATCTTGACCGCTCCGGAGCCGAAGTCCTTCTCGACATAATCGTCTGCGATGATCGGAATCTCGCGTCCGGTAACAGGAAGCACGAGCATTTTTCCGACGAGAGCGGCGTAGCGCTCATCCTTCGGATGCACCGCTACAGCCGTGTCGCCGAGCATCGTCTCGGGACGGGTCGTCGCGACGGTGACGTGGCCGGTTCCGTCCGCAAGCGGATATTTCAGGTGGTACAGGTGTCCGTTCACTTCCTTGTACTCGACCTCGATGTCGGACAGGGCCGTGCGCGCTGCCGGATCCCAGTTGATGATCTTGGCGCCGCGATAGATCAGCCCTTTCTCGTACAAGCGGACGAACACCTCGCGAACGGCTTTGGAAAGCCCCTCGTCCAGCGTGAAGCGCTCGCGGGAGTAGTCCAGGGAAAGGCCCATCTTGCTCCACTGGCTGCGGATCGTCCCCGCATACGTGTCCTTCCACTCCCATACCTGCTCCAGGAATTTCTCGCGGCCCAGATCGTGGCGCGTCATGCCTTGCTCGCGAAGCTTCTTCTCCACTACGGTCTGCGTCGCGATGCCGGCATGGTCCGTTCCGGGCAGCCACAGGGCGTCGTATCCCTGCATGCGCTTCGTTCGGATCATGATATCCTGCAGCGTGAAATCGAGCGCATGCCCGATATGGAGCATTCCCGTTACGTTGGGGGGCGGGATGACGATCGTGTAAGGCTTCGCTTCAGGCTTGCGGCCGGCCTGGAAGAAACCGCCCTTTTCCCAGAACTCGGTTCCTTTCTGCTCCGCCGCCTTCGGATCGTAGGTCGTCGGCATTTCCGTCGTGTGCTGCTGAGTCTCTGACATTTTGGATTCACCCTTATCAATGAAAGTCGTTTTTTTATGGCCTTCTTTTTGACAACGCCTCGGCTGGCCGGCCTGCGCGGAGGACAGCGTACATCCGCCTCCGGCCCGATGCCGGGCCCCGGATTCCGCAGGAAGGCGAACGCCGTTTTTTCCGACAAAAAAAGCCTTTCATCCTCTTCGCAAAGGACGAAAGACTTCAGGCTTCCGCGGTACCACCTTTGTTCCGCAAGAAAGCTTCCTTGCGGCACTTTGGCGCAGGATATCGGCTGCGGCCGGCTCCGGCTTCCGCTGCTCGCGCAGCATGACCGGGGCAACTCCGGGGCGACCCGCATCCGCTCCTTGCCTGCAGACCTTCCAGCGCTTGCGGTCTGCTCTCTGTAGGCGAGGCGAATGCTCTTCCCTTTCAACGTCGGCTATTCAAACTTCGAAAAATAGGTAGCTTCATTTTAGCGTTCTTGAAGGCTGGAGTCAACTTGATTAGGCGGCAGCCTTGCCCGGGCAGCCATATCGGACCCATGCCGGGATCGGGCTGGAAACGGCAGCCGAAGCCAAAAAAGGCGCCATCCCCCGCAAAGCGGGGAAAGGCGCGGTATGGTAAGCCATGGACGGAGCCGGGATAGATTCGGGACGCTCCCGCTCAAGGGATGTAGAGAACCTGGCCCTCTGCGACGCCCTGATCGGCAAGGCGGTTGTAGAGAGCAAGCTCGCGGGCTTGAAGATGATAGCGGTCGGCGATCAGATCCAGCGTCTCTTCCCGCTGCACGATGCAGATCCGCACTTTGCGGAACGGCTTCTCTTCGCTGACCCGGCCGAGGAAAAGCGACTGCCACTCCACCTCTTCCGCTGGCGCTGCCGGCTGGGATTCCTGGGATTGCCGGCTGCGCTCGGCGGCCTGCCGCTGCTCCCGCTCCCTCCTGCTGGAGCCGATCAGCGAAGAAGCAAGCTCCTGCCCGGCTTCCTCGGGCGAAGCCGATCGCTTGCTGCCGAACGCGATGCGCAGCTCCTGCTTCTCCTGCTCCTGCAGCGGCTCATGATTCTCGAACGGCTCCGCGGCGAAGGCGGATGCTGATTCCCCTTCCCCGGCGTCTTCCGTCTCGGCGCGCTGAGGCTCTGAATCGGCCGCCGCCTCTTCGACCGGCGGCAGTTCGGCAGCCGGGCGGCCGTACAGGACGGCGGCCGGATCTTCCTCCTGCGGGACATCCGCCGCTGCTTCCGGCTCTGCCGGAATGATCTCCTCCGCTATGTTCCGGAGCGCCGAGAAGGCCGATTGCCGCTCTTCGCTCTGGACCAGGGGAATGTCCGAAGCAGGCGGAATCGGCGCGCGGAACGGGCTGGAGCTTCCTCCGCTGGCCGCGAGAGCTTCGTTTTCCGTCTCGGCATCCTGCCTGGAGGAACCCTCCTCCTGCTGGAAGGAAGAGTCCACTTCCTCCTCGCGAGCCCCGCTGGCCGAGCCGAGCTGCGTCCAGCCGGCCGCATAGGCGTACGGCTCGTTCTGCGCCTCCTCGACCGGATCGTAGCTCTGGCCGGCAATTGCTTCTGCGTCCCGATAAGGAGTCGCCTGATCGAAATCCCTTTCTCCCCCCGCTTCTCCCTGCGGCTCGTCTTCTTCTTCATCCAGCTCCAGATATCGGACCGGAGAAATGTCGCCCGTCGGGTGCGCTTCCTGGCGATGCACCACCGTATAAGGCTCTTCCTTCCACTCCCCCTCCTCCTCGGAGGAGGACTCCACCCGGATGCCGGACAACGACAGCACGCCGGTAATGTTCAGCGTACGCGCCGACAGGAGGTCGACGTCGAAGTTGTCGATCTCCACGGAGATGTCGTCCAGCCTCTCGATGCGGTTCATCGGAAGCGTAATCTCCACCGGAATCCGATGCTCCATCGACTGCGCCGACGCCGAACGGTCCGTCGTGCGGTACACTCCGCTCAGCAGCAGCTGGCCTCGCAGTATGGCTTGTTCTCCCTGCTGAACGACTTGGATGCGGGGAACGAGTTCGATTTCCTCCAGCTCGTCGATAGCGGGAACTTCCTCGGGCAGATGGACGCGTTCATACACGTCGAACCGCAGTCCTTGTGTTAGTTCGCTCACGCTTAAGCCTCCCTTCCCTAGCTATTGCTTGGGCATATGCCTTGCTCCATACCATCTATATGGCAGGGAATCGCATAGCATGACTACTTGGGGGAGGGACTCGCCGACGGAAGCAGGCTGTTCTTGCTTGACGGCTGCCTCCGGCAAGGCCGGCTTCGGCGTACATGAGCTGGGAAAACCGTCCTAAAGGGCCGGAAAAGGCGCGACATCGAGACCTGTTTCTCCCAGGTGAAAAAACACGCTTCCTCTGCTTCATGGCCGGCGAAGAATAAAATCCAATCCTGTATCGCTTGATTCCGCGATGGAAGCGAAGCCGGCTTTATTCGTTCCTTCCGTATGCTGGCGAGCCAGAAAAAAAGAACCGCCCTGCATCGCTCAAAACGATGCAAAGCGGTTCATAAACCGAGGGCGGCCTCAAGCCTGCCGACGAGACGTTGCCACCCGGGACGGGACTTAGGGCAGGGGAAATTCTCACATAGAAAGCCCGCCCTTTCCCTTACGGCTTCCCGGCGCGGAGCCGTGCCAGCAGACGCTCCATATCGGCGGGAAGAGCGGCCTCGATCTCCATATCGGAGCCCGTCCATGGATGCCGGAACCGAAGCCGCCTTCCGTGAAGGGCTTGACGGCCGAGCAGCGGCGACGCCCCGCCGTACAGGCCGTCTCCAAGCAGCGGATGGCCGATATGGCTCATATGAACCCGGATCTGATGCGTCCTTCCGGTTTCGAGCGCAAGCTGAACGAGAGCTGCCGAGCGCCATGCTTCCAGAACTGTGTAAAACGTGACCGCTCGGTCTCCGCCCGGCGATACTCTTCTCCGCGACGGATGATGCCGGTCCTTGCCGATCGGCTGGTCGATCTTGCCCTCAGGCGGATTCGGAGCGCCGTGTACGGCAGCCCAATACTGGCGGCCGATCGCCTTCTCCCGCATCGCCGCATCGAGCACCTGCTGGGCGAGATCGTTTTTCGCATACAGCACCGGACCGCTCGTATCGTCGTCGATGCGGTGGATATGCCTTGCCGGAAGCGGGTCTCCAGCCGCCAGGCAGCGGCATGCCGCCGCTTCGTCCAGCGTCGCCGGGCAGGCAGGCGCCTTGCCCGCTGCGTCGGAACGGGAAGCCTTGATTCGACCACATTTTTAACTATATATCGCTTTGAATTCTTAAAATAACCTTGATGAATATGGTATCAAGAACATCAATTGGAAATACCAACAATTGAATCTACAAAAAGACTA
>NZ_CBRA020000271.1:0-6718 GCF_000469945.2 Paenibacillus sp. P22
GGACTGGAAATTCACGACAAGCCGGCCGCCGGAACGACCCGCCGCACGTCGCGATCCAAGTCCGCTCCTGCGGATGAGTCCCCGGCGGAATAAGCCCCGCCGGGCGCTACAGATTTTAGGAGGACATCATGAATCTTGTATATGCCGATGAACAAGGCAATTTATATGACCATCCCGACTGGATCGGGCTTGGCCGCAGCGGCGACGTCGTCGTGGAAATCATGGACGAGGAGCTTATCCCCCTTCCGGAGGGAGCGACTCTCGTCGGTCTGCCGGGCACCCGCCCGGTCGGCATCAACTCCCGCACCGGGAGATGGAAGTGCTGCCCGGATCCTACCAGGCTGTAGGCGCGCTGCTTCCCCAAGGATATACGCGGCTTAATCTGCCCGGCTACGTCAAGGCGGACAAAAACGCCGTCCTGCCGCTGTTCGGCTACACCTCCGTCGTCTGGAAGGACGGCGGCTTCCATGTCGCGGCCGAGCGCAGCGACGATTCCGAGCGCTGGAATCCGCTCAACTGCGATGCCAAGGAGCTGAACGTGAAGGTGGAGGAGCTGCTGGCGAAGTACCCGGACAACAGGCTGTACAAGCATCTGTCCAACTGCGCTCTCGGCTACGAATGCCTCACGGCTTCCAATACGTTTCTGCAGCGCTGGGAAGGAGCCGTCCCGGTTTCCTATTCCTGCAATGCAGGCTGCTTCGGATGCATTTCCGAGCAGCCCGAGGACAGCGCGTTCCCGGCTCCGCAGACCCGCATGAACTTCAAGCCGACCGTCGACGAAGTCGTGGAGATCATGCTGGAGCAGCTCAAGACTCCCGATGCGATCATCAGCTTCGGCCAGGGCTGCGAGGGCGAGCCGTCCACCCAGGCCAGAATTATCGTGGAGGCGATGAAGAGAGTCCGGGAGCAGACGTCGATGGGCTACATCAACATCAACACGAACGCCGGGCTCACGGACTTCATGCGGGCGATCGTCGATGCCGGCCTCGATCTGATGAGGGTGAGCACGATCAGCGCGCTGGACGACCATTACAACGCGTATTACAAGCCTCGGGGCTATACGCTCAAAAATGTGGAGAAGTCCTTGCGTTACGCCGCCGACCAAGGCGTCTACACCTCCATCAACTATCTCATCTTCCCGGGCGTCACCGACCGCGAGGAGGAGATGGAGGCGATGATCGAGTTCGTCCGCCGGACCGATCTCAAGCTGATTCAGATGCGCAACCTCAACATCGATCCGGAAGCGTACCTGAACCTCATTCCGAAGGCGCGCGGGGAGATCTACGGCATGAAGCAGATGCTGGAGATTTTCCGCGAGGAGCTGCCAGGCGTCGTCATCGGCTCGTACACGCATGTGCCGCCGTCCCGGCTGGCGAGGCAACGCTGAAAGCCGTGCTGATCAAGGTTGATGGACGTCCTGCGCCGGCGGACCGCAGCAATCCTGTTGCCTAAGGCACTTGTCCGTGATATACTATTCAGGTATGCATAACTCTGGGCTCGCTTGAAGCTCAGGGCAGAAAGAGGTGAAAGACGATGAAAGAGGCTATTCATCCGAAATACCACGTGACTACGGCTACTTGCGCTTGCGGCAACACGTTCGAGACGGGTTCCGTTAAACCGAACCTGCGCGTGGAGATCTGCTCCGCTTGCCACCCGTTCTTCACAGGCAAACAGAAATTCCTGGATGCCGGCGGCCGCGTAGACCGTTTCAAAAAGAAATACGGTATCTAATCGACTGCCAGAAATTGGCGGCATAGAAGAACCTCCCTCAGCCATCCTATGGACTGAAGGGAGGTTTTTTAATTGACAACAATTCGCTTTCATGCCAATAAGCCTCTGCGATCCGCCTGCGTTTTTCTGCTCGGCGCCGCTCTGCTGACGGGCTGCGGCGGCAGCCCGGAGCATAACCGGGTGAAGAGCTACGGACAGGACGGGCATCTCGGCTTGACGAATACGAATCCCCGCCTGCCTCTTACTCCCCATTCGCAGAACTATCAGCAGGATGCCGACTTCGCGGAGCTGAAGGTCAAGCAGGTTGAAGGGGTGAAGAAGGCCCGGCTAGCTTTCGACGGTCCGACGCTCCGGGTTTATGTAACGCCGAAGGCGGGTCTCAGCGCCGCTCAGCGGGAGCAGGTGCGCAGCCGCGTGGAGTCGCAGCTCGCCTTCAACATGCCCCGCTATAAAATCATTGCCCGCCTGGCTTCTTAAGGCGACAGCGCCTTTCTTTCCCTGAAGCGGGGAGACGAAGGCCGGTTGCACAAGCCGTGCAAATGGGCTATACTGAAAATCTGCCGTGCTAGATGGGGAGGTAGCGGTGCCCTGTAACTCGCAATCCGCTATAGCGAGGTTGAATTCCTGCCGTAGGTTATGCGTTGCAGTGTATGGCGCCTAGGAACAGCGTTGAAGGATGGGTCCTCCGCAATGGACACTTGTGAACCCGGTCAGGTCCGGAAGGAAGCAGCCGTAAGCAGGCGCGTTCATGTGCCGGAGGAGTGCCTGACCCGAGCTGGAATCAGGAATGCCTGCTGGACCGCATGGATCGAGGGCAGGTGCACGGTCCTAACTAAGCAGAGCAACGTCTGGAGTCCGACTCTTCGTGAGGAGGTCTTCCGGGCGTTTTTTTTTATATTCTCAATAGAAAAGCTTTTCGCATTCCCGCACGGCCGCCCCCGGATGTCATCGGGCGGATTCCTTTTGCCGGGCAGGAAGCGGTATTGTATAATGGAGAGACGAAATAACGGCCGAGGCCGGCCGGAAAGGAAGCCTGCATCTTGACCCATATCGCCTTATACCGTGCTTGGCGTCCTCAGACGTTCCGGGACATGGTAGGACAACAGCATATCAGGCAGACGCTGCAGAACGCCATCCGCGAGCAGCGCATTGCGCATGCTTACTTGTTCAACGGGCCGCGGGGCACGGGCAAGACTTCCGCTGCCAAGATTTTCGCCAAAGCCGTCAACTGCGAGCTCGGACCCGCTCCCGAGCCGTGCAACGAATGCGCCGCCTGCCGGGGAATCACCGCCGGCACCGTGATGGATGTCGTGGAGATTGACGCCGCTTCCAACCGCGGCATTGATGAAATCCGCGAGATCAGGGACAATGTAAGATACGCTCCTTCGGAAGTGCGATACAAGGTTTATATCATCGACGAAGTCCATATGCTGACTACGGAAGCGTTCAATGCATTGCTCAAGACGCTGGAAGAGCCTCCGAGCCACGTGATCTTCATTTTGGCGACGACCGAGCCGCACAAGCTTCCGCCCACCATCATCTCCCGCTGCCAGCGCTTCGACTTCAGGCAGGTGTCGCTGGAGGAGCAGGTGGAGAGGCTGACCGAGATCTGCAAGGAAGAAGGCATCCGCGCCGAACCGGAAGCGATCGACTATATCGCCAGGCTGTCCGACGGCGGCATGCGCGATGCGATCAGCCTGCTGGAGCAGGCGGCGGCGTTCGGCTCCGAGACGATCACGCTCGAAGGCGCGGTCGACGTCACCGGCGGCCTTGCCGCGCAGCAGTTCGCGGGCATTGCGGACGCCGTCCGGGACAGGGATGCGGGAGCGATTCTTCCTCTCGTGGAAGGTCTCATGCAAGCGGGCAAAAGCCCGGACAAATGCCTGGAGAACCTCATGTATTACTTCCGGGATCTGCTCGTGCTCAAGCTCGCTCCGGGCAGCGCCGAGGCGATGGGGCGCGTCTCGGATCCCGCCCGGTTCCAAGCCATGGCCGAAGGGTTCTCGGCTGACCGGATCTTCCGGATGATCGACGAGCTCAACCGTTACCACAATGAAATGAGGCATGCCGCTCATCCGCAGACTCTCTTCGAGGTGGCGCTTCTCAAAATCGCCACGATGCCCGAAGGCGGCAGCCAATCCTCGGGAGCTTCGGCCACCGCCGGCGCAGCGGCGCCTCAAGCTTCTCCGGAAACAGGACGGCTGCTGCAGCGGATCGACGATTTGGAGCGCAAGATCGAGCAGCTGCAGCGCTCCGGCAGCGCTCCGGCAGCGGCTCCCGAGGCATCCGCTTCGGGCAGCGCCGTTCGAGGGGGTGCGAGCCGCGGAGGCGGGTTCGGCCCTCGTTCCGGCAGCGGCTCCGTACGGAACGTCAAGCTCGATCCCTATTTGGCGGCTCTTTCCAACTCCGAGACCGCTCAGCTCCGGGCAAAATGGAGCGAAGTGCTGGCCCGGGTCAAAGATGCAAGGGTTACGGTCCACGCGTGGCTCGTGGACGGCGAGCCGGTAGCTTCCACCGGCGACTCTGTGCTCGTCGCGTTCAAAAACACGATTCATCGGGAAACGACCGAAAAGCAGGCGAATCGCGAGCTCATCGAAAAAGTGCTCCAGGAAGCCTTCGGCCGGGCCTTGTCCCTATCCACCGTCATGCAAAAGGACTGGCAGCAAGCAAGCTCCGGCGCTGTCTCGGAACGTGCTTCGGCGCCGCTGGAGCTCAGCCACGACGATCCGCCGCAAGCTCCGGCGCGGCCGGAATGGGTGGAAGAAGCGGTCCGTCTGTTCGGGGAAGACCTGGTCGAGCTGAAGAAGGATTGACATTGATCTTAATTCCAATAATGAGGTGATGACGATGAACAACATGAACCAAATGATGAAGCAGGTCAAGAAGATGCAGGAGCAGATGCTCAAGGCTCAAGAGGAGCTCGAAACGAAGAACGTTGAAGGCTCCGCTGGCGGCGGTGTCGTCACGGCTGTCGTGAACGGACATAAAAAGCTGATCAGCATCGCCATCAAGCCGGAAGCGGTCGACCCCGACGACGTGGAAATGCTTCAGGATCTTGTGCTCACAGCCGTCAATGATGCCATTACCAAGGCTGACGAGCTGGCGAACAAGGACATGGGCAAATTCACCGGCGGCATGAAAATTCCCGGCTTGTTCTAAAGCCTGCGGGTCCTTCGGGACCGCATAGACGGCTGCTCGTGCAGCAGCCTTGGACGGCCCTTCGCATTCCGGCAGGGCCGTCCTTATTTTATGGATGGAGCTGATTCCTTGTATTATCCGGAACCCATAGCCAAACTGATCGATTCCTTCACCCGCCTTCCCGGCATCGGGCCGAAGACGGCTGCCAGGCTGGCTTTTCATGTCCTTAAGATGAAGGAAGACGATGTCATCGACTTTGCAAAAGCTCTCGTCAGCGTCAAGAGGAACCTTCATTTTTGTTCCGTCTGCTGCAATATCACCGACACCGACCCTTGCCGGATCTGCCAGGACAAGTCCAGGGACCATTCCTCCATCTGTGTGGTCCAGGAATCCAGAGATCTGGTTGCGATGGAGCGGACCAAGGAATTCAACGGCCAGTATCATGTGCTCCAGGGAGCCATCTCTCCGATCGAGGGAATCGGTCCGGAGGAGATCCGGATTGCGGAGCTGCTTCGCCGCCTGGAGGACGAGCGGGTGCAGGAGCTTATCCTTGCCACCAACCCTAATATTGAAGGCGAAGCGACCGCCATGTACATTTCGCGGCTCGTACGGCCTTTCGGCATCCGGGTGACGCGGATCGCGCATGGCTTGCCTGTCGGCGGCGATCTGGAATACGCCGATGAAGTGACATTGTCCAAAGCCCTTGAAGGGCGCAGAGAGCTGTAAGGATCAAGGCCGCCCATGCCGGGCGGCTTTTTCGCTCTTTTTAAGGGAAAGTTGCCGCTCTCCGCGTTCTAAACCCCTAATCCCGTTTATAGAATGATTACAGGAAGCTTGACGGGCTATAAATGGACAAGCGGAAGGGGTTTTGGGGCATGGCGGTATGGTTGCGCGCAGTAGGCAGCGGGGAGGCATTGGCGGCAAGCCCGGTGCTGCAGGCGGAAATGGAGCTGGCGGCGGGCAGCGAGATGGCCCGCGATAAGGACGAGGAAGCCGTCACGGTCGGAGAGCAGCAGCTGCTGCTTGAAATTGCGGAGGCCCATCGGGATTGGGTGAATGCGCACTATCATTTCGAGCAGGCTGAAGGTTCCGATCAGATCGACTATGCGGTATATGCAATAGAAGCCGCACAAAAAAGATATGAAATGCTGCTTCGGCAAGCGAAGCGCATCAACGCCAACGCTCCGGCATGGAAAAAGGGGGTGCCGGGATGAAATGGATTTGGCTCTCCATTCTCGTAATATCCGGATTGCTTCTGCTCGCAACAATTGTAAGAAACCGCATATCGTGGTCGTGGCTGTCGCGTTTCTCCATTCATCTGACGGCTGCGGCTGCAGCGCTGTATCTGCTCAACCAGACGGGAATAGTTCCGGGTGTCCATATTCCTCTCAATCCGGCTACCATCGGCACGGCCGTGCTGCTCGGCTTGCCGGGAATCGCGGCATTGGCCGGCCTCCAAGCTGTCTTGTTCTAACTGGTCTGTACCCCTGCGGGAGCAGGGGCTTTTTTCGTGAAAAAGGATTCGAAAAAGAAATCGAAAAAACTTTAAAAAAAGGACTTGCAAATGCCTAGGTGGCCGTGATATATTATCTAAGTCGCCGCTGAGAGGCACGACGGAAACAAGCGAAACACAAGTGAATTTGTTCTTTGAAAACTGAACAACGAGTGAAGCAAGTCAACGTTATAAATGAGCAAGTCAAACACCTTTATGGAGAGTTTGATCCTGGCTCAGGACGAACGCTGGCGGCGTGCCTAATACATGCAAGTCGAGCGGATCTTGTCCTTCGGGACAAGGTTAGCGGCGGACGGGTGAGTAACACGTAGGCAACCTGCCCTCAAGACTGGGACT
>NZ_CBRA020000272.1:0-4432 GCF_000469945.2 Paenibacillus sp. P22
AGGTCTTTATGCAACCGAAGAACATGAGTATCTTGTGGCTATTTTTGTGCCAAATTCTAATACAAGGTTGTTGGAGCCAAATAACGATGTCAACGATTTAGAAGGATATTTACGGAAAAGTGAGATGGCAGATCATAGCTCTTGGACAGATATAATATTAAATAATAAGCCGCTAGATATTATGGAAAAGATACGTTCGCAAGTTCGCCGAAAGATAAAAACTTCTATTGAAAATAAAGAAGAAGTCAAAGAAAGGCAAGCTATAAATAATTTAGCACGCAATGTCGGAAAGATGCTGCTTCCGCCGACAGGATTTGGTCGCCGTGCTTCTAGCCGTAATCGTGGTGGTGGTATGAAGTCTACTCCTAATGTAGGTGTTCGTGGTAATAGTTTTTCCATCTCATCACAGAAATTCATGGATAGTGGGAAAATAGAAATTAATTTCCAATTAAAACTGGCCCAAAATGTATCCCACTTTACGATAGAGTTATTTATTACATCTGAAAGTGGAAGAATCTCAGCAGTAGACTGGGAATCAATAGATAGTGTAGGTACTCCTTTTCCTGCAGAAATATGGAGGATTACTTTGTTGGATAAGGTTGATTTATTTGGTAGACCCACGGAACAAAAAAGTGAAAATCAAGTTAGCTATGCTGTACGTATTAAGAAAAAGGAAGAGCCGGTTGTGTGTTCTGGCATTTTAGTATTCGCATGTAAGGACCCTCTTGTGCAAGTCGAAGTCTCGATGAAGCCAGAAGGAAGTGTAGACTAACTGTGGTAAACAAGGTAAATATGCATCGGCTTTATGATGAGGAGATAGAAGAATTATTAAATGTATCAACAGATTTAGTATTTTATTTTCGAGAAGAAGATGGATTAAAACAAATCTTGAACCAGACCTTAGACTATGAGTTTAAAACAATATTAAGTAATGAGGATGACAGCTGGGACTTTGTAGAAAAAGGTTTTGGTTTATCGGGAAGTGTAACACTAGGTTGTCCGACCAGTTTGTTTGGTCCAACACGACTAGTTAATTCTGATGCAGAGCTGGGTATTGCAATACAATGGTTGTCAAAACAATCATCCCAACGTGGGGTAGTACCAATTGCCACCCTTACCAGTAAAACACCGAATGATTTGATGATACCTATCGATTATTATTTTCCAAAGGACAAATTATTTGGTGAAGTCGTTATTTCGTTAATCGTTTATTTGAAAAAGGCAAGCCACAATAGTATGCCAGGAGAAGCAAGAGTTTCAGGTGCGATTTTAGGAGAACTAGAAGAGTGGCTTGTAATTCTAGATGGATCTGGTTCTACATTTCCTATTGTAATTGTTAACGAACCAGATAAACCATTATGGTTTGTCGATTTTAATTATTCAGAACCGTTAATTGAACCGTTTGATAAGGAATACATTGCTATTTATTTAAATAAAGCTCATGACGCTTTTAAGTTTGTCTATAATCCCAAAACGAAACTTGACCAGGTACTTTATGTAGAGTTTCTAGCAGGTGCTATACACCTTATATTGCAAAATTTGATGGATTGTCCAGATTGGCAGGATATTCAGGATGGGAGAAACTGCGAAGAAGGCTCTATTGGTCAAGTTATGCATTATTTTAAAACAACACTAGATTGGGATCTTGACACGCCAGAAAAACTTGCAATATCTTTACGCAGAGATTTAGAAATACGAGTAAAGTCAGGTGGAATTTAGTGTGGGAAAATGTTGTATACACCAAAGCCCAAGCAAAATATAAGTTTCAAATGATTGAAGCTGAACCTGAGAACTGTGCACCACGCCAAGTCAAGAAACCTTTTGGTCAACTACGTGATATCATGATAAAAAGAAAAAAAAATAATTTTAAGAAATGAAACGAAAAAAATTAATTCTTATGTATTTGATATGTATATGGGGTTTACATTGTACCGTGTGCTTAAAGAAAACTATGGATTTAATGAAAGGTTGGCAGCTCAAGACGAGGTGTGGCGTTATTTGTCACTTGAAGTACTTCCTGATCTTGTGCAGGAACGCTGTGGAATGAATGATGACCGTTTTTATAAAGTACCGCGTCGTATTTGGCTAAGAACTATTTGGTGGTATATTCATCTTTCTTGGCAAGGCACAGAAGAAGAAACTCGTTACATTGTTAAGGATAATTCCGCAGATGAAATACTTCAGTTAGTAGATCGTTCAGGTGATGGAGGATATCGTGTTGAATTAACACGCGAGATTATCCGACAACTTAATATTGATGGGAACAGGGAGGTTCCACGATTACTTCGTCGAGTTTTGAAATTAAACACAGCAAGAGTAAAAATGATTGAACCTGAATTAGCAGAAGGTGGAATTGAAAGTTACGTAGCTGATTTATATAAGTATTTTTCTAAAAATCTCAGTAAAGCTGAGGAAATGAGTCGATAAAAAATGGATACATTTCAAAAGATTAAAGAGGTCTTTGCTTATTTTCGAACATCATCAAAACGTTCCATAGCATTTGAAGAGCAGTATTATTGGCTTGTGAAAACGGATGGTAAACAAGGGGTTGCCATTGAAATCCCTAAAGGCAAGCATGTAAATGAGCGATTCTCAAATATACACTATTACACTAAAGAATATATACTTAGTGGTGAAGAACGAAATTTATTAGTTCTCGCTTCTGATCATTCTAAGTACTACAATGAGTTTGCGATTATTTGCGCTGGATTTTTAGAGAAGGTATTAGACGCAGAATCGTATCAAGAGATTCAACAGTCGCCACTTACTTGGTGGCATGCAATGAAAGAACTGATGGGCAATGCAAATGTTGAAAAAACAACCTACAGCGTAATAGCCGAAATGTTGGGCTATTATTATCTATTGAAGCAGGGGAAAGATGTATCTTGGGTTGGGCCAATGGATGGTACTGTTGATTTAAATTGTACTGACGGAAGCTTTGAGGTGAAATCGACTGTAGCGCGTTACGGCTCACAAATCACAGTTAATAGTCAGTACCAGTTAAAAGCTAATTATTTGTTGTTTTTCCGTTTCGAGCCTGCCGTTAACGGTTTTTCAATCCAGGACATGGTTATAAAATTAGTTGAATTAAATGTACAAGAATCGGAAATTGAATTTGCTCTTGGTAAATTAAATTATCCGGAAGGCAGTGAAATTCGTTCGAAAAAATATCAGCTACTCGAAGTAAAGAAATTCGAAATCGATGAGCACTTTCCGAAGATTGTACCAGAAAGTTTTAGAGGTGGACAGTTGCCAAAACATATTAGTGGAATAGTTTATAAACTGGATTTAGATGGTTTAGGTGGGGAGGCTATAGATATCAGAGAATTTTAACTTGTTAGATATGGGAAAGAGGCTTGCAGTTTGGCCTACACCCCAATGCGAAGCAATCACTCATTTCCGTTCTTAAATGGTAATGGGTGTTTTTGTATAAAAACTGGGGATAATGCACAAAAAGATGATTAAAGGACTGTTGCAGGAAGGTGAGAGGGATTAAAGACTTTATCTTTTGGGATGAGCTGCTGGAATGGTACGAAATGAACGGACGACATCACTTCCCTTGGCGTAATACAAAAGATCCATATCGTATATTAATCGCAGAGTTCCTACTCCAGCAAACCCATGTGCGGAAAGTAGTGGAAGTTTATGAACTGCTTCTTCAGAAATACGCTGATGTAGATGAGTTGGGCAATGCAGTGGTTGTTGAACTAGAAACGATTATCGCTCCCCTTGGGCTTGTATATCGAGCAGAAAGACTGATAGAATCAGCAAAAATTATCTGCAATCAATACAACGGTAAAGTTCCAGATGATTATAATGAGTTAATAGTGCTTCCCGGAATTGGTGATTATATTGCAAATGCAATACTGTGTTATGCTTATGATAAGCCCGTAGTTCCAATTGATACAAATGTTATTCGGCTCTTTACGAGATATTTCGGTTATACATCTGCTATAGCTAGACCTCGAATGGATAAAGAGTTAGCGTTTAAAATTAGGTCCCACTTTGAGGGAAGAGACAGGACACGAGACGCGAATTTAGCCGTTCTTGATTTTGCAGGTTTAATTTGTACTGCAAAAAAACCGCGGTCAAATCAATGTCCGTTATCAGTGTATTGTCATGATTACCACTCGCGGCAGTCCGAATCCCGTTCCAATAACAATTTTATTGTCGAAACTGACTAAGTGCTTCTAAAACAATTATCTCTATGCCACTCTATGTATTTTTTGTGGTGCTCAACTAAAGTAATTTGTAAATATTCGCTTAAACCCAACATACTTTTTGTTTTAGGTGTCAAAAGTTTTGAAATAACAATTGTTCCACTGTCGTTAAAAGTTATAAGACCTTGATCAAATAATTTATCGTGATTTGGACATAGTAAAAGTCCATTGAATTTATCAAGTCTCTCCAAGTTTGAGCTGTGTTTCCACGG
>NZ_CBRA020000273.1:0-6090 GCF_000469945.2 Paenibacillus sp. P22
TGCAGCGCATGAAGGAAGCGTCGCGGAAGCTCGGCATGCGGGATCCGCTTCGATCCTGACTGCGGAGCTGCGCAGGCTGGCGAAGAAATAAAAGGCGAGAAGCGGGGTGCGGGCGGGCTCCTGTCACCATAGAGCCCGGGGAGGCATAGGATATCAGCATAATCGTGTCCGTCACCTAAGGGCGGCCGGTTACCGCATTCCTACAGGGAGTGCGGGCATTCACCGAAGCCCGCGAGGGCTTCGGGCTGCAGCCTGACAGCCTTGCCCCGCCTTGAGCACCGCGAATGAAGGAGGAACACCATGAAAGCTTGGATGCAAGAGCTGGAAGAAGCCCGTGTGGGCGACATCAGCCAGCAGGTCCCGCTCTCGTCGCTTACGACGTGGAGAATCGGCGGACCGGCCGATGCCGTGGTTGTCCCGAGCGGCAAGGAAGAGCTGGCAAGAACGATTCGCATTCTGCGCAGGCACGAAGTGCCCTGGATGACGCTTGGAAAGGGTTCCAACATGCTCGTCTCGGACAAAGGAATCCGCGGCGTCGTCATCAGGCCGGGGTCTGCGCTGGATTTCGCGGAATTCGACGGCCCGCTCGTGCGTGCCGGAGCCGCGTATCCGTTCGTCACGCTTGCAGTTAAAGCCGGCAGGAAAGGGCTGACGGGACTGGAATTCGCCGGGGGAATTCCAGGCACGGTAGGCGGTGCCGTCTATATGAATGCGGGAGCCCATGGATCCGATGTGTCGCGTATATTCAAATCAGCCGACATTGTGCTGGAGACAGGGGAATTGGTGACGTGGGGACCGGAGGAGATGAAGTTCTCTTACCGCCATTCGAGACTGCAGGAGGAGGCTAGCCGCGGCATCGTCGTGGAAGCTCTCTTCGAGCTGGAGAGAGGAGAGGCCGGAGAGATCACGTCTGCGATGGCTGCTCACAAAGATCGGCGCAGAGCCACGCAGCCGCTGCATCAGCCGAGCTGCGGAAGCGTCTTCCGCAATCCTCCCGGCACCTATGCCGCGAAGCTGATCGAAGAAGCCGGGCTCAAAGGCTATTCGGTAGGCGGAGCCCAGGTGTCGACCTTGCACGCCAATTTCATTGTCAACACCGGCCAGGCGGCGGCTGAAGACGTCCTCACCCTGATCGCCCATATTCGCGGCACGGTCAAGGACCGTACCGGCATTGACTTGAAGCCGGAAGTATTGGTGGTGGGTGAGCGGTAACTTGGAGGTGTAGGTTTGGACAAATTGGTGATTGAAGGCGGGCAACCTCTCTCAGGAACCATTGCTATCCAAGGGGCGAAAAACGCAGCTCTGCCGATACTGGCAGGCAGCATGCTCGCCAGCGGCACGGTCGTCATCGATTCGGTGCCGCAGCTGCTCGATATAGAAGTCATGCTGCACATCTTGCAGGAGCTCGGTTGCCGCGCGGAACATGTCGGCGACACCGTCACGATCAATACGGCGACGGCATACCAGGCCCATATCCCCGAAAAGCTGATGGGTCAGATGCGTTCCTCCATTTTTCTGATGGGACCTCTGCTCGCCCGGTTCGGGGAAGTCCATCTCTACCAGCCCGGCGGCTGCGCGATCGGAGAGCGGAAGATCGACCTTCATCTCGAAGGGCTGCGTTCGCTGGGCGCCGAGATCGAGGAATATGGGGATCGGATTTCCTGCCGGGCGGAGAAGCTGCGCGGTGCCGATATTCATCTCGGCTTTCCCAGCGTAGGCGCGACGGAGAACATCATGATGGCCGCTGCGCTCGCAGAGGGCAGAACGACGATCACGGGAGCTGCCAGGGAGCCGGAAATCCAGGATCTTCAGCATTTCCTCAACGCTATGGGCGCGCGCATTATCGGAGCGGGGACGGATACGATTACGATCGAAGGGGTCGAATCGCTCACTCCATGCCGCTATCGGGTCATTCCGGACCGGATCGTGGCCGGCACCGTCATGGTAGCTGCCGCTGCGACCAAAGGAAAGGTTACGCTGACGAACACGAGGCCGGCGCATCTGTCTTCCCTGATCCATGTGCTCCGGCGCGCCGGAGTCGGCATCGGCATCGAGGGAGACGCCATCACCGTCGGAACGTCGGCAAGGCCGAAGGCGGTCGAGCGGATCGTCACTTCTCCCTATCCGGCCTTCCCGACGGATCTTCAATCGCAGGTGATGGTGCTGCTTGCTCTGGCCGACGGCACGAGCATCATGAAGGAAACGATTTTCGAGGGCCGCTTCAAGCATGTCGACGAGCTCAGCCGCATGGGAGCGGATATCCGCGTCGATCTCAACGCGGCCGTCATCCGGGGCGTATCCAGGCTGTACGGGGCAACGGTCGAAGCGACGGACCTGCGGGCCGGCGCCGCTCTCGTCATCGCCGGACTTGCGGCCAATGGGCGCACAGTCGTCGAGCAGGTGCATCATATCGACCGCGGCTACGACAGCATCGAATCCATGCTTGCGCGGCTTGGCGCACGGATTGTCCGCAGCGCGCCGGTTCCCGACAACGGAGCCGTACCGGGCTGATCTTCAAGGGATATCCCGTGCCGGAGCTTCTGCCCGCGGACGCCGATGCAATAGAACCGAAATGTGCTGCCGCAAAACGGCTCTCCGCGCGGGCGGAGACCGTTTCGCGGCTGAAGGAGGGACAAGCTTGGCTGAATTGATCCCGATCTTGAAGGATCCGCCGCCGAAGCGGAGGGGCAACCGGAAACTCGTCTTCATCCTGGTGCTTCTATTCCTTATTTTATTATCGATCCTTTTCTTTAATTCCTCGATCAGCAAGGTCAGCGTCGTCACGGTCGAGGGCGAGCAGTTCACGACGGAAGCGCGGATCCGCGAGGCGGCAAGCGTTCGTGCCGGAGACGCCTTTTTCGGCACTCTTTCCTCCAGCGTGGAGCACCGGATCCGGAAGCTCGGCTCGGTCAAGGAAGTCAAGGTGGCCAAAACCTTTCCCGGACAGATCAAAATCACGGTCGAGGAATATCCGCCGGTAGCGTTTGAGCTCGCTGCGAACGGCCAGCTGAGCGCCATATTGGCGAGCGGCTCCATCATCCAGGCCGACCAGGCCAAAGCGGTCGTGGACAAGCCGGTCCTGTCGGGATGGAAGAAGGACGATTCCGTGAAGGGCGAGCTGTGCAGGCAGCTTGCCCTGATCGATCCTGCCGCTCTCGGCAATTTATCGGAAATCATGCCTTCTCCGACCGAATCCTACCCGGACCGGATCCGCATCTATACCCGCAACGGCTTCGAAGTCATTACGGCCGCCTCCTTGCTCAAGGATAAGATCGACACGCTGAATTCGGTTGTCGAGGAGCGGGATCCCGGCCGGGTCACGCTGCTGCTTGCGGATACCTATTCGCCGTTCGTGCAAGCCGCGGGCAGCTCGGAGGAAGCCGGACCATGAAGCAAAGCCGCTTGGCTCCCGCTCTTTTATTTCGCCCTAAAGAATGGTAGAATTTAAGATATGGCATTTTTCCTAGATGATCATGCCTTTAGTCCCTCGGCGAGCCATCTCCGCAGCGGCTTCGGACTCGCTTCCGGCGAGCGGCGAGAGTGCCGAGACGGCCGCCCCTCCTTCATTTTTTTTCTTTGCTGGGTTGAATTGGCAGGCGAAAAAAAATGTAGAAAAAAGAGGGAAAATATTAACTGTGTTGAATATGTAGGATCAGATTAAAAAGGAATACCGATAAATGCGACCCGAAACGGAGGTGCCGCGGAATTGGGCAATAACGACATCATTGTCAGTTTGGACATCGGTACATCCAAGGTTCGAGTTATTATTGGCGAAGTGACAGGCGGAGCCATTAATATAATTGGGGTTGGATCGTCCGACTCGGAAGGCATCCGCAAGGGAGCCATCGTAGACATCGACCAGACCGTCAAGTCGATCCGCAACGCGGTCGAGCATGCGGAGAGAATGGTCGACATTCAGATTTCGGAAGTGTACGTAGGCATTCAGGGGAATCATATCGCGCTCCAGAGCAACCACGGCGTCGTGGCTGTTTCCAACGAGGATCGCGAGATCGGCGAGGAAGACATCGAGCGCGTGCTGCAGGCGGCCAAGGTCGTGGCGCTGCCACCGGAACGCGAAATCATCAATCTCGTGCCCAAGCAGTATCTGGTCGACGGGCTTGAAGGCATTTCGGATCCGCGCGGCATGATCGGCGTCCGTCTCGAAGTGGAATCCACCATCGTGACCGGAGCGAAGACGGCCATACATAATCTGATCCGCTGCGTGGAGAAGGCAGGGCTGCACATCTCCGGCATCATCCTGATGTCGCTGGCGTCCGGCATGATGTCCCTCAGCAAGGATGAGAAGTCGATGGGAACGGCCATCGTCGACATCGGCGCGGGATCCACGACTCTGTCGATCTTCGATCAGGGCGGCCTGGCCGCCACGTCGACGCTGCCGGTCGGCGGGGAATTCGTCACCAATGATATCTCCTACGGCCTTCGCACGCAGACGGAGCAAGCGGAGAAGATCAAGCTCAAGTACGGCTGCGCATCCGTGTACGACGCCGCGGAGGACCAGCGCTTCAAGGTGACGCGGCTCGGCTCCAACGTCGAGAAGGAATTCTCCCAGGTCGATCTGGCGAACATCATCGAGCCGCGCATGGCCGAGATCTTCTACATGATCCGGCAGGAAGTCCGCCGTTTGGGCTATGCCCAAAAAATCCAGGGCTACGTGCTCACCGGAGGCACAGTGAACTTGCCGGGCACGCTGACCGTGGCGCAGCAGGAGCTGGAATCTTCCGTCCGCATCGCCGTCCCGGACTTCATCGGCGTACGCGACCCGGCCTTCGGCAGCGGAGTCGGAATGATCCAATATGTGAGCAAGCATATGACGATTCGCAATTCGGGAGCGGTCAAGAAGCAGGCAAGCCGCAAGACGGGAACCGCAGCCCCCGCTAAACCCGGCATGATTGAACGAATCAAGAACATGTTCAGCGAATTCATCTGATCGGGGGAAATAGAATGTTGGAGTTCGATATTGACTTGGAACAGCTGGCACAAATTAAAGTCATCGGTGTCGGGGGCGGCGGCAGCAATGCGGTGAACCGGATGATCGACAACGGAGTGAAGGGCGTGGAGTTCATTACGGTGAACACCGACGCCCAGGCGCTCCACCTTGCCAAGGCGGAGCATAAGCTCCAGATCGGCGACAAGCTTACGCGCGGCCTCGGAGCGGGCGCGAATCCGGAGGTCGGCAAAAAAGCGGCCGAGGAATCCCGCGATCTCGTCGCCGCTACGCTCAAAGGCGCGGACATGGTATTCGTGACGGCCGGCATGGGCGGCGGCACCGGTACCGGCGCTGCTCCCGTCATCGCCGAAATCGCCCGCGAATGCGGAGCGCTGACGGTCGGTGTCGTCACCCGACCGTTCACCTTCGAGGGCCGCAAGCGCTCGAACCAGGCCGAGAACGGCATCGAGGCGCTGAAGGAAAAGGTCGACACGCTGATCATCATCCCGAACGACCGCCTGCTTGAGATCGTCGACAAAAAGACGCCGATGCTCGAGGCGTTCCGCGAAGCCGACAACGTGCTTCGCCAGGCCGTCCAAGGCATCTCCGACCTCATTGCCGTACCGGGCCTGATCAACCTCGACTTCGCCGACGTGAAGACGATCATGACCGAGCGCGGCTCCGCCCTCATGGGCATCGGCATCGCGACCGGCGAGAACCGCGCGGCCGAGGCTGCCCGCAAGGCGATCCAGAGCCCGCTGCTCGAAACGTCGATCGACGGAGCCCGCGGAGTCATCATGAACATCACCGGCGGCATGAACCTGTCGCTGTACGAGGTGAACGAAGCGGCCGAGATCGTCATCGAGGCTTCCGATCCGGAGGTCAACATGATCTTCGGCGCGATCATCGACGAGGACTTCAAGGACGAGATCAAGGTCACCGTCATCGCGACAGGCTTCGAGCACAAGGCGGCGCCTGTTCAGCCGGCCCGCCGCCCGCAGACGCAAACTCATGGAGCCGCTCCTGAGCCTCAGGAGCAGCGCGCCCCTCAGCCGAGCGCCAAGCCGTTCACCACCACATCCTTGTGGTGAAGCAGTTATCAGTCGCCGCCCTTACTGCTCTAAGAATATATCGGGAGAAGG
>NZ_CBRA020000274.1:0-4206 GCF_000469945.2 Paenibacillus sp. P22
CGTCGTCATCCGGCTGCTGCAGCCTTTTCTTCCCGAAGCCGTTCAAGGGCCGCTCCTGATCTCGCTCGCGGAAGTCCATCTCGGCACGAACGCCCTCGCCAGCTGGCACGCTCCCGAGCCGTCCTCCCTGCTGCAGACGGCAGCCATCGCCGCAGCGCTCTCGTGGGGCGGGCTCTGCTCCTTGCTCCAAGCGGCCGGAACGTCGTCGGGCACCGGACTGCGGCTGCTCCCGCTGGCTGGAGCCCGGCTGCTCGCCTCCGCCATCGCCGCCGGCTTGACGCTCGTGTTATGGATACCGCTGAGCGCGCTGGCCTCCTATGCCGAGACGGCCGTTTCATCCGCGCGCCCAGCTTTCCTCATTCCCGGCATATCCGGCTGGGAGCAAGCTCTTCCGGCTTCTCTCTGGCCGTCCCTGCCTTATTCCGCCGCAGCCTGGGCCGTCGTTCTGGCAGCCCTGCTCCTTCTCTCGGCCGCCGTCCGCGGACTGCGCCGCCGAGCCTAGCGGCAACAGACCGGCCGCTCAAGGCTGCCGGTCTGCGTATTTGCGTTCAAGCTCCCTCTCGACTTCCGGCGGAACGAGATCCTTGACGCTTCCATGGAAGCGGGCGATCTCCTTGACGATGCTGGAGCTGAGATACGAGTATTTGGGATTCGTCATCATGAAGATCGTCTCGATGTCGCCGTCGAGCTGATGGTTCATCGACGCCAGCTGCAGCTCGTATTCGAAGTCCGTCACCGACCGGATGCCCCTCACGATCGTGCGCGCTCCGCGCGAGCGCATGAAGCGGACGGTCAGGTCGCGGAAGCTGTCGATCTCCACGTTGGGGATGTCACGGGTGATCTCCGCCAGCAGCTCGAGACGCTCCTCGACGGAGAACAGCGGGTTTTTGCTCGTGTTGTTCAGAACGGCCACGATAACCGTATCGAATTGCCTGGCCGCCCGCTGGATGATGTCGAGATGCCCGCATGTGACGGGGTCGAAGCTTCCCGGGTAGACAGCCACCCTGCCGCTAAGGATCAATCCGTCCTCTTCCTTCAAGCCGTCCTG
This sequence comes from Paenibacillus sp. P22, assembly GCF_000469945.2. Taxonomy (NCBI): domain Bacteria; kingdom Bacillati; phylum Bacillota; class Bacilli; order Caryophanales; family Paenibacillaceae; genus Paenibacillus; species Paenibacillus sp. P22. The sequence goes on from NZ_CBRA020000274.1 coordinate 1,049, forward strand.
CGTACCGCCCGAATTAGTTCCCATCTGCATCCGCAACCTCCGTCTGTTCGGGCCGATACCGGTATACGGTCACGGCCGTCTCGCCATATTGCACTCTTCTCGTCTGTTGGCAGCCGCCGATGACTTCGGGGTATGCATGCCCTGCGTCGTGCTCCACCACAATCACCGCATCGTCAGCGAGCAGCCGACGCTCCTGCAGCTCCATCATCTGCGCATCCATATGGGTCAGCCGGTAAGGCGGATCCAGGAATACGGCCGCAAAAGCTATTCCCCGCTTCGCGAGCGCCTTGACCGCCCTTCCGGCGTCGTTCGTATATATTTCGGCGCGCCCGGACATGCCTGCCGCCTCCACATTGGCCTTGACGACCGCAATGCTCGTCCGGTCCTGGTCGACGAAGACCGCCTTGTCCATGCCGCGGCTCAGCGCCTCGATGCCCAGGCCTCCCGTGCCGGCGAACAGGTCCAGCGCCCATCCCCCTTCAAAATAAGGGCCGATCATGCTGAACACGGCTTCCTTCACCTTGTCGGTCGTCGGACGCGTATTCATGCCCGGCACCGCCTTCAGCGGCCTGCCCTTGGCCTCGCCCGCGATTACTCTCATTCGTGCCTGCCCCTCCTGCTTCTAACGGCTTCCGCCGCCCATTTGCCCTGCTATCGTACCACAACCGCCGATGCGTTTGGAAGCGTGCCCGGCTGCCCGCGCCGGGCCTGTCCCGGGAATGCGCCGACGCCTCTCCATGCCTTTCAAGAGGAAATTATCCCCTGTACGATCGTAACTTCTCCCTTCTGCCGGCTGTCTGAGCCCCTGATAATAGAATCAGCGTCAAGGACCCGGCGCCGAAGACGCCTCGTTTCCCTCTCGTTCCCATTCCTGCGAAAGGAGGCTTGGTCCGGCTGCCGAAACAGGCAGCCCGCGAGCAGGTTCAGCCGCTTGACCGCAGCGGCGCTAAGCCCGTTTCCCGAATCCCGAATCCTTTAGAGGAGGTTTCATCATGTACGCTTATCCATCTTCCACGACGCGAAGACCGCTGCTGGCCGCCTGGCTCTGCCTGGCCGTCCTGGCGGCGTCGATTCTGAGCTCGGCCGCATTTCCGTCCCGCGCCTCGGCCGCTCCTGCAGGCGGCTACAAAATCGTCGGCTACTGGCACAACTTCGACAACGGCTCCGGCTTCATCCGCCTGCGCGACGTCTCGCCGGACTTCGACGTCGTCAACGTTTCCTTCGCGGAGCCGGTCGGAGGCAGCGCGACGGGCACCATCGGCTTCGCCCCCTACAACTATACCGAAGCGGACTTCAAGGCGGATGTCGCTTACTTGAAAAGCAAAGGAAAAAAAGTGCTCATCTCCATCGGTGGCGCCAACGGACAAGTCCAGCTTGCGACAGCGGCGGCAAGAGACGCCTTTGTATCCTCGGTAACCGGAATCATCGACAAATACGGCTTCGACGGCCTCGACGTCGACTTCGAGGGACATTCCCTCTATTTGAACGCCGGCGACTCGGACTTCCGCAATCCGACAACGCCTGTCGTCGTCAACCTGATCAGCGCCCTGAAGTCGATCAACGGCAAGTACGGAACCGATAAGTTCATTCTGACGATGGCCCCGGAAACGTTCTTCGTCCAGCTCGGCTATTCGTTCTACGGAGGCAGCTGCATCAGCTGCGACTCCCGTGCCGGAGCCTATTTGCCCGTCATCCACGCCACCCGGGACATCCTCGACTGGCTGCAGGTGCAAAATTACAATTCCGGCCCGATCACCGGCCTCGACGACCAATACCATACGATGGGCAACGCCGATTTCCATGTCGCGATGGCCGATATGCTGCTGACCGGCTTCCCCGTCGCCAAAAACGCCAGCCAGGTATTCCCTGCCCTCAAGCAGGAACAGGTCGTTCTCGGCTTGCCGGCCAACGGCAATGCCGGCGGCGGATTCACCTCGGCAGCGGATGTGCAGACGGCTCTCGACGCCCTCATCAAGGGCAAGCAGCTGTCGTCGTACAAAACGAGGGGCAGCTCGACCGGCTATCCGAACTTCGGCGGCCTGATGACCTGGTCGATCAATTGGGACAAATTCAACGGCTTCGAATTCTCCTCCAAGCACCGGGCCTATCTGAACGCGATCGCGCCGCAGGCTCCGGATACGCAGGCGCCGTCCGTTCCGGCCAATCTGGCGTCGACTGGCGTCTCCTCCACCAGCGTGTCGCTGTCCTGGAGCGCTTCGACCGACAATGCAGGCGTCACCGGATACGTCGTGAGCTACGGTACGGTACAGCTCAATGTGTCCGGAACTTCCGCCGTCGTCACCGGTCTGGCTCCGGATACAAACTATTCGTTCACCGTCAGGGCGAAGGATGCCGCCGGCAACCTGTCCGCCGCCAGCGCGGCGCTGAATGTGCGCACAAGCGCGGCTTCGGGCGACACGTCGCCTCCGACCGCGCCTAGCGGACTATCCGTCACCGGCAAAACGTCCGCCTCCATTTCTCTGTCCTGGACCGCGTCGACGGACAACGTCGGCGTGACGGGATACACCGTCGCCTACGGCACCCAGCAGCTGGCGGTAACCGGCACGAGCATTACCGTATCGGGCTTGACCGCCGGAACCTCCTACACGTTCACGGTCAAGGCCAAGGATGCCGCCGGCAACGTCTCCCCCGCCGCCACCGTGACGGCGTCCACCGATGCCGCCGGCGCGCAGGCTTGGGCTGCGGGCGTCGCCTACAAAACCGGCGACCTCGCCACCTACGGCGGCAAGACGTATTCATGCCGCCAGCCGCATACGTCGCTCCAGGGCTGGGAGCCTCCGAATGTCCCCGCTCTTTGGCTGCTCCAAGCCTAAAATCCGAGCCATCCATCATGGCTTGAAAAATGTGAAAAAGTCCGGACACAAGCGGTTTTCCCGCTGACGGTCCGGACTTTTTGGGCTGCGGCAGCCGCCTCTATCATTCTAGGTTCCTACAGCTTCTCCGATACCGCCTTCGCCTGCGTGAACTGCAGCAGATAATCGCTGCCGCCTGCCTTGGAATCCGTGCCGGACAGATTGAAGCCTCCGAACGGATGCACGCCGACGAGAGCGCCGGTGCATTTGCGGTTCAAGTACAGATTGCCGACATGGAAGGAGCGCCGGGCCTCTTCCAGATGCGCGCGCTTGCCGGAAAATACC
>NZ_CBRA020000275.1:0-10064 GCF_000469945.2 Paenibacillus sp. P22
CAGCTGCATGACGCTGTCGTCCGTCAGCCCGAGAGGGAGATGTTCAGCCGGCCGACCGGCAGGCCGCTCCAATGCCGGACGAACAGCTCCCGAACCGCCGCAGCGACCTCATGCGTCAGCGAGGTCGGCTGGGGCAGCGTCAGCTGGCGGCTGAACCAGGACGAGCGCTCGCCGTCGGTCTCCATGGCGGCGACCGAGACGACCGAGCCCATGCAGCCATGCCGCCTCGTGCGCTGGCATACCTCCACGACGAGCTCCAGCAGCACGACCTCGATGTCGGGCAGATGGCGGTACAGCCGCCAGCGCAGCGCCTTGCCGTGGCTGACCGACTTCAGCTGGTGGCGGATGCCGGTGACGACCGGGCTGGGATCGATCCCTCTCGCCGTCTGCCAATAATAGCCCGCCTGGATGTCGCTCTGCTTGCCCATCTCCAGCCGCATCCGCCGCTTGAACTCGGAGAAGTCCAGCCGCGCGATGTCCCCGATCGTGTTCAGCCCCATCCGCGTGAAATGCCTCGTCATCCGCGAGGCCACCATGAACATCTGGTGCACGGGCAGCGTCCACAGCGTCGACTCCAGCTTGCCGGGATTCAGCTCGAAGACGCCTTCCGGGCTTTTCTTGGCGTAATTGTCCGTCGCCATCTTGGCGAGGATCTTGGTGGGACCGATGCCGACCCTCGACCAGATGCCCGTGGACAGCTGGATATGGTTCTGGATATTGCGCGCCATCTCGTCCGGCGAGCCGTAGTAGCCTGCCGAGCCGGTGACGTCGAGGAACTGCTCGTCGATGCTGTAAGGCTCCACGAGATCGGTGTACGTCTCGAATATCTTCGTGATGAACAGGGACACTTCAATGTACATGGCCATCCGCGGCCGGATGACGACCAGCTCCGGACAATGGGCCAGCGCCTCTCCGACCCGCGAGGCCGTCGTCACGCCGCGGGCTTGGCCATCGGGCAGGCGGCCAGCACGATGCCGTTCATCCGGGACGGGTCGCCCACGGCAACCGGCTTGTCGTGATATTCGGGATGCGCCGCCTTCTCTACCGAAGCGTAGAACGACTGGCAGTCGGCCAGCATGATCACTCTCTCCACCGCGCACCTCCTGTTCTGCGGGAGCGGGCTCGCGGAGACTTCCCCTCTCCCTGTCGATCGAATGTATGTTCGCATCTGACTCTAGACGTATTATATACCGAATGTATGTTCCCTATGCAAGGAGAAAAATCATCCAGCTGCCGAAGCCGCGCCGAGGCTGGGAGGACGACGTCCGGCGTCCTTGGAGACGGAGGCTCCCGGCAAACTCAGCCTCGCGCTTCCGCTTGCCGGAGGCGCGGCCCTCTCCCTTGTTTGGAAAGCGGATCGGAATGGTATTTTATGTCTGGAGCTGGATGTCCGCCTGCCCTATGAGGGCGGTATCCGGCGCAACCAGAACGATCAGGGAGAGATGACGATGCTGCTGGAAGCGGTCTATCACCGGCCCAAGCTGAACTGGGCCTACGCGTATGACAGGGAAACGGTGCATCTGCGCCTGCGCACGAAGCGCGGCGACGTCGACCGGGTACAGGCAGCAGCCGGCGACAAGTATGGATGGGAGCAGACGGTTACGGACATCGAGCTGCGCCTATTCGCGAGCGACGCCATGTTCGATTATTGGGAAGCGGCGGTCACCCCCGCCTTCCGCCGCCTCCGCTACGCCTTCAAGCTCTATTCCGGCGGCCGGACGCTCTATAGGACCGAAGCAGGCTTCTTCGAGGAGCTTCCCGACAATCCGCCGGCGCTGTTCGAGTTCCCCTATTTGAACCCCGCGGATGTGTTCGAGCCCCCCGCCTGGGTGAAGGATGCGGTGTTCTATCAGATCTTCCCCGAACGGTTCGCGAACGGCGACCCGTCCCTCAACCCCGAAGGCACGCTGCCTTGGGGAGGGGAGCCTACGGAGGAGAGTTTTTTCGGAGGAGACCTCCAGGGAGTGATGGACCGTCTGGACCATCTGACGGAGCTCGGCGTGAACGCGATTTATTTCACGCCCGTGTTCGAAGCCGAGACCAACCATAAATACGACACGCAGGATTACATGCGGGTCGATCGCCGCTTCGGCACCAACGCCAAGCTGAAGGAGCTCGTGGACCTCTGCCATGCGCGCGGGATACGCGTGCTGCTGGACGCCGTCTTCAACCATTGCGGGCAATCGTTCGCGCCGTTCGCGGACGCCCTGGAGAACGGGGAGCGCTCCCGCTATGCCGGGTGGTTCCACAGGCGTCCGTGGCCGAGCGGCAGCGGCGGGCTCTCCCCTTACGAGACCTACGCTTTCGAGCCGCTCATGCCCAAGCTCAACACGGCCCATCCCGAGGTCAAGAAGTACCTGCTGGAGGTCGCGCGGTACTGGATCGAGGAGATCGGCATCGACGGCTGGCGCCTGGACGTGGCCAACGAGGTCGATCACCGGTTCTGGCGCGAATTCCGCCTGACCGTCAAGGAGGCCAAACCCGATGCGTACATTCTCGGCGAAATCTGGCACGATTCCATAATGTGGCTGCAGGGCGACCAGTTCGACGCCGTCATGAACTACCCGTTTTCCAGCGCCGTGCTGGAATTCTTCGCCCAGGAGGACATCGGGGCCGGCGAATTCGCCGATGCGATCGGCCGCCAGCTGGCCGCCTACCCGCGCCAGGCGACCGAGGCGGCGTTCAATCTGCTCGGCAGCCACGACACGCCGCGCCTGCTGACGATATGCGGCGGCAGCGTCCCCAAGATGAAGCTGGCCGCCCTGTTCCTGCTCGCTTATCCCGGCGCGCCCTGCATTTATTACGGGGACGAGGTCGGCCTCGACGGCGGCGGCGATCCCGGCTGCCGCAAATGCATGGAATGGGATGCCGATCGGCAAAACGCGGACCTGCTCGCCTTTTACAAGGCGGCCATCGCCCTGCGCCGCTCCTCTCCCGCGCTGCGGAGCGCCGGACTCCGCTTCCTGCTGGCAGAGCCGGGGGGAAGGCGCGCTCGCCTACGAGCGCAAGGGCGGCGGACAGCGCCTGCTCATCGCGATGAACGCCCGCGGCGGGACGGCGAGCCTGCGGTTCGGCTCGGCGCCTCCGCACGGCAGCGATGCCGCTCAGCCTCTTTCCTTCCGCGGGTTCGGCGAGGAGGGCGAAGCCGCGGCTTCGAGCCCCTCGCCCGGACAAGCCGTCCGGCCTGAAGCCGCCTCGCCGGCGCTCCCGGCAGCTCCGTCGGGGATCGATTCCGCCGGACGAAGTCCCGCTTGGAGGACGCTCCTCTCCAACTTCGAGGAACGCGGTTCCATCCGGACGGAAAATGGCGGCGGGCTTGCTGTCGAGCTTCCGCCCTACGGCTTCGTCGTCCTGGAGGCAGCAGAGGCGAATTAAGGACCAGGGCATCCGTCCCCCGGCTCCGTTCCGGCCGGATATTTCCTTCATTTGGAACATTTCCCCTCCATTCACGTCAGTTATACGGAAACTCATTCGAAAGCGGGGGAAAAATCAAATGAATCCAATCAAAGCCTTGAAAGCTGCCGCGGCTGCGGCGCTGATCGCGGGAGCGGTCCTGCCGGGCAGCGGCCTGGCCGAAGCGAAAGCGGCGGCTCCCGCCCCTCTCCTCTTCATCGACGGGCAGGTCCAATCGTCCGCTCTCCGCGTAGGCGGACGCATCCTGATCCAGCTCCGCTCCCTTCAGGACCCGGACTGGCTGACGTACTCGTACGATGCCAAGACTCGCACCGTGCGGGCCGCCAGCAAGGACAGCAGCAAGGTCATCGAGCTGAAGGAGGGCTCCAGGACGGCGAGCGTCAACGGCAAGCCGGTTCCGCTCGACGTCTCCGTCGTCATCCGGGACGGCAAAACCTATGTGCCGGTCCGGTTCGTAAGCGAGAGCATGGGGGCTTACGTCTCCTATGACAGCGCCAAGAGCCGCACGGTCGTCCGGACGCCGAAGGGGCAGAAAAGTTATGACGCGCTCATGGGCGGCGATCTCGCTGCGGCCCGCCAGGCTGCGATCGCCCTTGCAGTCCTCCCGCTGAAGGACCCGCTGGCTGTGGAGGGCGAAGGCTTCTCCGTCACCTACAGCTTCCCGGCAGGCGAAGCGCTGCGCTACGAGATGGTGTACAAGCAGCTGCTTTCCTCCATTGTCATCGACGCGGATGGTATCGCACAGACCGTCTATCAGAGGAGCGAGATCTACGGCCAGCCGGCCAAGGAAAAGGGAACCAAGCCGAAAAGCATCGCTCCCGGCTACTACTTCACGGACAATGTCATGGCCGATTATATCTATTACGGCTCCATCGATTCCAATGGCGAAGCCAAGGAGCTCGAAGCCATCGATCGCGCCAGCCATCCGGAGTACAAGGACAAGCTCATCGTCCCGATTGACGGGGAAAAGCGCACGGACGGGAAATAACCTTCGCGGACGCTTCGGCAAACCGCTTCCTGCCAGCCAATAAAACGCCTTGCGCCGCGTCCGGGGCCAAGCGCGCACGCCGCAAGCCATCCCTGCTCACGCAAAAAAAGATCGCGCATCCCCTCCAAAAAAGGGACCGCGATCTTTTTCACTTTTCGGCCAGGCCGCCAAGGAAAGCCTCCGGCGCCCGGGAAATCCATTTTCTCGGATGGATGACCCGCTGCAAGTGCAACCCGATATCGGGATGGTCGAACGGCAGAACGGCGAGCTCGCGTCATCGGCTTGAAGGATGCCTCCGGCAGCCTCGACCTGCTCTGCGCCTTGACCGCCTTCCCGACCAAGCCGGTGTTGTGCGGCGAGGATCTTTTCTTTCCCGCCCCGCTTCCCTCAAACGCCTCGTCTTCCGGCAGGGCCATCTGCCCTCCGAGACGCTCCGTCTGCCGATGACCCCGGTCTCTCCGGAGCTGCAGGCCAAGCTGGAGCCGCATGTCTGATTCCCGGCTTTCACTTCTTGGGATAAATCCGTTCCCCCCGCTCAAGCATGTCCGCGAACGCGAGGATGCGGGCCGCTCTCGTCTCCGGCTTTTGGGCCTGATGGACGCGATACAGCATCGCGTACCGGTTCCGGCTGTCCAGCCCGGCGAAAAAATCCCGGGCCGCCGGCCGCCGTTCCAGCTCTGCCGCGAAATCCCCCGGCATCTCCATGCGGCTTTGGCTCTCGTAAGCCTTGTCCCACCGGCCGCTGCGGCGCGCTTCGTCGACCGCCTCCAGGCCGGGGCGGCCGCATCCGCCCTTCGGCGATGAGCCGCTCCGCCTTGTCGCGGTTGATCCGCGACCAGACGCTCCCGGAGCGGCGCGGCGTGAAATGCTGCAGCCAGCCGTCCTCGTCCGCCTTCTCCTTGCGGCTGTCGATCCACCCCCAGCGCAAGGCGCATTCCAGAGCTTCCTCGTACGCAATCGAATGCTTCGCGGCTCCTTTTTTGGCGATCCGCAACCTGATGCCGGACGATTCCCCGTGGAACTCTTCCAGCCAGGCGTCAAATTGAGCCGCATCGGCGAACGTCAGGATCGGCTTCCCCAGTCCTTTTTGTTCCGGCATGCCTGCCCCTCCTTTTCCAAGGTAATCTCCATGAATTCCAACTGACGTGCAGCCGTCCCTTCGCAGCCGTCTCTATGGAACGGGGGACAGCTCCCGCCCCTCTTCTGCGTCAGCCCGTTCAGCAGCTACCGGCGCCTCTCTTCCCCGCCGCAGTCGATCGCGGTGCCGTAGGTGCCGTACGGATCCGGCTGCTCCGCGCTCCGGAGGGGACCTTGCGGCCGCCCCAGCGGGTGTTCAGAAGGACGAGATGCAGCATGACGAGCCCGATGAAAAAATGATAAACGTTGGCATAGATCGTATTGGTGTAAATATTCAAAGCGCCGAACTCCGGAATGAGATCCAGATGAGCGGTCTTGCGGCGGATATAAGCCGCGTCGAGCAGGAGCAGGACAATCAGCGCCAATCCTGCCAGCGCAAGCACGAATCCGATTCCGGTCCAAGCCGCTCCTGCTTTCACAGAATCCCCTCCCGCCCTATCATGCCACAAAAATTTCCAGGAGGATAGGCTGCGCCTGACTTCCGCTCCCGCGCCGCTGCCCATGGACTGGACTGTACTGTACACGGACGTCCGGCAATGCCATCATCGCCTTCCGTCTCGACCAGGAATAAAAAAACAGGTCCGGGACGCTCCATGGAGCGAACGGGCCTGTTCCGGATATTTTTTTCGCCATCCGCCGATTCAAGCCTGGATGCCCCGCAGGGCTGCTAGGCCCTTCCCGGCAATCAGGCTTTTTCAATCAAATACTGCAGCGCTTCTTCATAGGAGGACCAATGCGTTTCGGTCGAATGCTGCGATTCCGCAGCCGCGCGGCGCAGCTGAAGCTCGGTGATCTTGCTGGCGACGACGACAGCCGCCGCGCTCAAGCCCGCGGCCTTGATATCGCGTTGATGCTCCACCAGCCGCTCCCTCGCCGCCGGAGTGAACGCCTTCATCTCCCGCATGTCGACGACAAGGCTGAAATCGTTCATGCCCTCGTCCTTCACCATTTGCAGCAGTTCCGCATTGATGGCATCGACTTCCTCCGGAGCGACGTTGCCAGCCCATACGATTTCCAGGATGCGCTTGGCTTTGTGAATGATTTTGACGGAACTCATGATCCACCTCTTGGCTGAATTTGTCCTCTTCTACCGACATCTTTATTAACGGAAGATCCGGTTCAAATAATTAGGTCTTTTTACCCATGAGTTTAAAGAAAAGTAAAAGCCGCCTATCCAGGGGAAAGGCGGCTTCTCATCATCCATTCAACTCCATGCCAACGTGATCCGGACGCCGGTCGGCCGGCCGGGATGCCGAAGAAGCAGCGTGGACGATGCGGAATCGAATGCGGTCTCCACGGAGAGCTCATCGGCGGCTCCGGCTCCATCCAGCCGGATAATCCGGCGGAGCCGGACGCTTCCCCCGACGTTTCCCCGGATGCTCCATCATCGGCCGGCTCAGCCAATGCCCGGGCGGGACTGAAAGGGACCCGCAGCCTTGTGCTCACCAGGATGCCGGCCGGCGCCTCCGACACATAGGAGAAGACGGAGCCTTCCCGGCGCTCGTCCCGGATGCGCGACGAGCTGGCAAGCAGCGCGGCCGTGCAGCCGCCGGCCTCTCCGGCATTACGGCCTCCTCCCTCCGGCGCAGAGCCCGCAGAAGCTTCGGCGCTTGCGCGGCATAGCTCAGGTCATAGAGCAGGCAATTCTCGCCCGGCGCCAGCTCGACCCGCTGCAGAACGGGCAGATCGGCTTCGAACAGATCGATGAACGATCCTTGAAGCACCGCCGCCGTGGCGGCCTCCCTGCCTGTCGCGGGCGCGGCAGCCGCCTCCTCATTGAATCCTGCCGTACTTGCTCCAGCTGCAATCTCAGCCTCTGCCGCATTCGCCCCTGCCGCTCCATCCGATCCCGCCGCTTCCTCCTCGTCCAGCGCATGCGCGATCACATACGGGCCGCGCTGGATGCGCAGCATGCCGCTTTCCCTGTACTCCTCGGCTTCTCCGCGCAGCTCCAGCGCGCGCCGGATCGAGGCGAGCACCTTCTCCGCGCCTTCCGGGGAACGGGACAGCCCGGCCGGATGGGACCTCAGATACAGAACCGCTCCATCTCCGACGGCATGCTCTCCTTCCTCCGGATTTCTCCCGAGTCCCATCGACTCGAACAAATGCTCCTCGGGACGCTCATAGATGCGGCTGCCGGCTCCCCGGTTCCACCACTCGCTGACGCGATGGAACGGATCCGAGCCGTCGCCGGCATAGACCAGCACGCCGCCCTCGCGCACCCACTGGCCGAGCGCCTGATGGATGCCGGGATGCTCCGGCTTCATGAATTCGTAGCTGAGCAGCAGCACCCGGTAGCCCTCCAGATAACCGGGGAAGGACAGAATGTTGTCCAGCTGGACAGGGCGAAGAGGAATGCCCTTCTTCAGCGGCGGCAGCGCCAGCCCGTAGAACGCCGACCAGTCGAGCAGCTCCTGCTGCCGCTCCGTCAGGGCGCCTGCGGCTGCGGTGCCGTCGTAGTTGAAGCCCTCTCCCTCATCGCCCTCCGCCAGAACGTCGCCGCGCTGGTACATGGCCGAGTTGGCGAGGCAGAGTCCGATGCCGCCCGTTTCCGCAGCCTCTCCGCCGTCAGCCCCCGACACCTCGTCGTGGTTATGCATGTCGCGCAGCACGTTCATGACCGTCAGCAGAACGGTGGCGTACCCGCCGGGAATCGTCTCCTTGCCTTTCCCGTCCTCGGTCGGGTAGGGAAGCTCGAACACCCTCCACGGCCAAGGACAGACCTCGTAACGGCTGACCCCGGGATGCAGCAGCGAAGCGGCTACCGTCGCCCGGTAGTTGCGGCGGTAGTCGCTCCAGCTGTAGCGCGGATTGTCTTCGATCGGATCGTGCAGGAACCACATCTCCCGCCCCGTTCCGCGCGTAAGCTCCTGCATGATGCCGTATTCCAGGTACGCCGTCTCGAACGTCCGCTCGCGGCGGACTCCCTTGTAGACGTTGGCCGTGCGCGCCGTGCCGGTCCAGATCTGGGCGATGAAGCCGTCGCAGGCCGGCATCGAGACGAGCAGCGCCTCGGGACTGACGATCCGCCACTGCGTGTAGTTGATCAGGCTGTGCGTCGGCACGTAGAACCGGACCCTCCGTCCGTAGGCGACGAGGGAGTACTCCTTCATTTCGCTGCAGATCCGGTCGAGAGCGCGGTAATACATCGCCGCCTTCAGCTTGGAGGCGCGGTACTGGGCATCCGGCGAGGAATGCGGCTCCTGCCACTCCTCCCCGTAATAGTTCAGCCATTCCCGCTTGAACGCCTCCTCGTAGCCCGCCTGCGCCCAGAACTCCGGCTCCTCCAGATGGATCGCCTCGACGCCGCAGTCGATCGCCTTCTTGATCTGCGCGGCCAGATAGTCGGCGAACGAGATCGTCGGCACCATGTACGGCACATCCTTGCCATGCAGCAGACGGCCGCCGGAGGACTCCGTCTGCGCTTCATCCCAATGCTCCCGGCCGTCGAAGCGGCCGTACAGATAATCCTGGTACTCTCCCCAGGAGACGCCGGTCATGAGATGGATGCTGTAGCTGGCTTTCTTCCACCCTTCGATCCGCCGGGGCAGATCCTCCGAGATGCCGTACACCATGACGAAGTCGGTACGCAGATCATACTTCGGCCCGTACGGACGGGATTCCTGGAATCCCGTCCACTCCTGCCTTTCCTGCCCGTTCCGGTTCAAATTCGCCCGTCCCCTTTCCCGCTGCGGTTTCAAGCCCGCCCGCAGCCTTTCCCGTACGTCTCCGGCTTCCCCGCTCCTTGCGGACTCAGGGTCAGTTCGGCATCGCCAGCTTGACGACTTCCTTGCCCTTCAGGTTGTCGTTCACGTACTTGATTGCATCCGGATAACCGGTCTTGTTCATCTGGTCGCGCAGCGCGCCGATGACCTTGAGCGCCGCATCGTCGGACTTGGCGAAGATCGCTTCCTTCCATACGTCCCCGATCTTATCCATGGACGGCTTGAGCGCCTCCCACTGCGGCGACTTGGCCATGACATCGCCGGGGTTGTAGGCCGAGATGACCGAGATGCCGTTCGGGCGCAAAATCTTGCGCGCGTTGTCCATCTTGGCGATCCGGTCCTGATCCGCCCAGATGTCGCCTCCAAGAGAATTCAAGCGGTCCTGGCCGGTCATATCCTCATAGCCGATGCTGAAGCCTTCGTTCTTCTTGGCCTTGCCCGTCGTATCGCTCGCGAATTTGTCGAAGAACTCCTGCTTGGCGACGGGCTTGCCGTCCACCATATCGTAATGGACGCCCTCAACGCCGTAGCGGACCAGCTTGAAGCCTTCGTCCGACGCGAGGAAATCGAGCAGCTTCAGCGCGGCGTCGACGTTTTTGCATGCCTTCGTGATGACGGTCACGTTGTTGCCCTGGATGCCGAGATCGACCGGCCGGTCCGGCTCGGCGCCGGCGCGCTCCAGCGGGCCTACCGGCACGTAGTCGCTTCCCGGATGCGCTTTCACATAATCCTTGGAAGCATCGATGATCGCCGGCAGATGCGCGGCCAGGACGGCGATGCGGCCCTGCTTGATCTTCTCC
>NZ_CBRA020000276.1:0-3214 GCF_000469945.2 Paenibacillus sp. P22
CGGAGCCGCCGCGGGAATCGTGCTCGGAGGCGCAGCCGGCATTCTGGCCACAGCCGGGCTTCTCTTCATACCGGGCATAGGCCCGCTGCTGGCCGCCGGCCCTATCGCCACCGTGCTCGCTGGAGCCGCCGTCGGCGGAGGAGCGGGCAGCGTCGTCGGAGGCCTGGTCGGTCTCGGCATCCCCGAGCAGGATGCGGAAGCGTACCGGGCTCTCCTGGAGAACAACCGCCTGCTCGTCTTCGTGTCCGTCGAGGAAAGCCGCCGCTCGCGGGTGGAAAGCATATTCCAGGTCTATGGCTCCCTGTCCGCTTCCTCTGCCGCCGCCTCGCCGGACGGATTCCGCTCCATCCCGATGCGCGACGAGTCTCTGCAGGGAGCCGCGGATGACATGAGGGTATTCATCAGCTCCAAGCCTTCCGATTCCACGCTGGATCAGCCCGCACCCGTTCAGGAGATCGTCATTCCGCATCTTCCCTCCGGCGATTGACGCAGTACTCGCCGCCATCCGCAGGAGAGGAACTCCCGGAGTCCTCATGCGGTCAGGCTCGCGGGTCCGTTCTTATCCGCTATGGGCAGCGCTGCCGGCAGCTGGGTTTGCGTTCAACTAAATAAAAAAATCCCCGAACCGTCCGGTTCGGGGATTTTCGCATCTGTGGATCGACGGTCAGCCGATCAGCTCTTCGGGTGCTTTGTACGCATAGCCGAGATCGCAGGCGACCGCCTCGTAGGTGACATGGCCGCCCATCGTGTTGACGCCTTCGCGGATCGGCTGGGATGCGCGGATGGCGTCCTGGGCTCCGGACCGGGCGATCTGGAGCGCGAACGGCAGCGTGGCGTTCGTCAGGGCGAGCGTGGACGTGTACGGCACCGCTCCCGGGATGTTGGCGACCGCATAATGCAGGACGCCGTGCTTCTCGAACACCGGATCGTCATGCGTCGTGATGCGGTCGATCGTCTCCACGCTGCCGCCTTGGTCGATGGCCACGTCGACGATGACGGAGCCCTTCTGCATCGAGCGGACCATTTCCTCCGTGACGAGCTTCGGCGCCTTGCCGCCCGGGATCAGCACCGTGGAAATGACGAGATCCGCTTCGCGAACCGCTTCGGCGATGTTGTGCGAGGTGGACTGCAGCGTCTGCAGCTGGTTGCCGAAAATGAGCGCGAGCTCGCGCAGGCGGTTCGTATTGGTGTCGAGCACGGTCACGTCCGCGCCGAGGCCGACTGCGATCTGAGCCGCGTTCGTGCCGGCGATGCCGCCGCCGATGACGGCCACCTTGCCGCGCTTGACGCCGGTCACTCCGGCGAGCAGAATCCCTTTGCCGCCGCGTGCGCGCTCCAGCATCTGAGCGCCGACCTGCACCGACATGCGGCCGGCTACTTCGCTCATCGGAGCGAGCAGCGGCAGCGCACCGTTCACTCGGATCGTCTCGTAGGCGATGGCGGTAACGCCGGATTCGCGGAGCGCTTCGGCAAGGAGCGGCTCGGCCGCGAGGTGGAGGTAAGCGAACAGGATGAGGCCTTCGCGGAAGTAGCCGTACTCGGAGGAAAGCGGCTCCTTGACCTTCATGACCATGTCGCTTTTGCCCCATACATCGGCTGCTTCCGCCACGATGACCGCGCCTGCGGCTTCGTACTGGGAGTCCTCGAATCCGCTTTCGGCTCCGGCGGAGCGCTCGACCAGCACCGTATGCCCCGCGCGCACGAATTCAACGGCTCCCATCGGCGTCAAGGCGACGCGGTTCTCGTTGTTTTTGATTTCCTTTGGAATTCCGATTTTCATGGGACAGCCACCTCGTCTATAATGGATATTGCCTTCTACCGTCATGATACGGGAAGGGGCCAAGTCTGGCATCTTACACGTTGTCGATATTTTCTCTCCTTGGGCTCGACTTCTTGCCGATTGCTCACACGGTTCTGGCAGCTTTGCCGCCGTCGGCATGTCGCGATTGCCCGGAAAGGTGTCTTAGCGAGTGAAAACAACCGATCTGCATGTCCGGGACGTGCTTCAGCGTCCCTTGTTCGCCCATGCCCGGCTCGCCGCCGGCCAGGTAGGCCTCGGCAAGCGCGTCGGCTGGGTGCATGTCATCGAAATCGTGCAGGTAGCCCCGTTCATCAGCCGGGACGACCTGATTCTGACGACCGGCCTCTGGCTGAAGCAGGCCCAGCAGGACCGTCTCGACTATTTGCGCCAGCTTATCCGCCAGGAAGCCGCAGGACTTATTCTCGAGCTCGGGACGAGCATCGAAGAGGTTCCCGCGGAGGTGCTCGAGCTGGCGGAGCAGCATGGCTTCCCCGTCATCGTTTTCGACCATCCGGTGCGGTTCTCGGAAATCACCCAAGACATCCACTCTCTCATCATCAACCGTCAGCGCTCCCATCGGGACCTTGCGGAGGGCTTCTCCCGCCGCCTGCAGCAGCTGACGCTCCAGCACAGCGATATTATGCCCGTCCTTCGCCTGCTTCATGGGGATACGGGACGGCAAATCGTCTTTTATTCCCTCCTTGAAGCGGATCGCCATTACCCGCAGCTGCCTCCTGTCTCCGGCGGTACGCCCGGCCTTGCCGATTTCCCGTTCCGCCGGCTGGAGCGCGAAGGCGTTCTCGGCGACGGGAAAAGCGAGCTTCTGCTGCCGCTGGACAGCGGAGGCAGCCTGCTCCTGCGGCCCGTTTCCTGTTACGGCCAGCTGCTCGCGGCGGTCGGAACGCCTCTGCCCGACAATGACGGGGAGGCTGCCGCGCAGCTCTCTCCTTATCTGGATGCGGCCGCCTCCGCTATCGCCGCTCTCATGCTCCGCACCCAATTCCGGCGGGAGCACGACAACCGGCTGCAGGACCAGCTTATCCCGGAGCTGCAGGAAGGGCGGATCGCGAGCGAGGATCAGGCCCGCACTATGATCGGGCTGACCGGACGGATCCCGCAGGACCGCATCTGCCTCAGCCTGCCGGGGCAGCTGGAGCTTGAGGAGCGGTCCCCCGAGGATGGCGGAGACCGCCTCGAAGCCGCGCTGAGGGATCTGGCCGTGCTGCTGCGCACGCTGATCCGCAAGTACAGCCTCAAGGGAAGCGTGCAGGCGCGCAGCGGCGGACTCCAGTTCCTGCTGGCGCTGGAGGCTCCGCCTGCCGCCGCCTCCGACCGGCTGCTCTCGTCCTCGCAGTCGCTGCTGGAGGACATCCGCCGCTTCGGCGAAGACCAGCTCGACGGCCTCGCGCTGCG
>NZ_CBRA020000277.1:0-3948 GCF_000469945.2 Paenibacillus sp. P22
GCCAAGCCGTACCGGACCTAGGCGCCGGAGCTTCCCAAGGCGGAGCGGCTGCGGCGGGCGGCATCACGCTGCCGACCGTCAAGCTGAGCCAGGTGGCCGACGTCGCCGTTACGGGCAAGGCCGACTCCATTTCCCGGACGAACGGCAAGGACAGCATCGGGGTGTCCATCGTCAAAGCGGCCGATGCCAATACGGTCGACGTCACGGATGCCGTCAAATCCAAGATGGATGAGCTGACGGCCAAATACGACGGAATCACGTCCACGGTAACGCTCGACCAGGGCAAGCCGATCAAGGACTCGGTGGAGACGATGCTCACGAAAGCCATTCTCGGCGCGGCATTCGCGATCCTCATCATTCTGCTCTTCCTGCGCGACATCCGTTCGACGATCATCTCGGTCGTCTCGATCCCGCTGTCGCTGCTGATCGCCGTGCTCGTGCTGCAGGAGTTCGACATCACGCTGAACATCATGACTCTCGGCGCCATGACCGTGGCGATCGGGCGGGTCGTGGACGATTCCATCGTCGTCATCGAAAACATATACCGGCGGATGGCGATGTCCAGCGAGAAGCTGACCGGCCGGGAGCTGATCATCTCAGCGACCCGGGAAATGTTCGTCCCGATCGCAGCGTCCACGATCGTGACGATCGCCGTTTTCCTTCCGCTAGGATTCGTATCGGGCATGATCGGCGAAATTTTCCTGCCGTTCGCTCTTACGATGGTATTCTCTCTGCTCGCGTCTCTGGTCGTCGCGGTGACCGTCGTTCCGATGCTGGCCCATATGATGTTCCGCAATGGACTCAAGGGCACGAAGCATGAGGACAAGCCGAGCCGTCTGGCCAACGGATACAAGCGTGTCCTGCGCTGGTGCCTGGACCATAAAGGACTGTCGTTCGGCGCTGCCGTATTGCTTCTCGTAGGCAGCTTGTTCCTGACGCCCCTTATCGGAGTCAGCTTCATCTCGAGCGGCGGCGACAACTCCATGATCGTTACCTACAATCCGGCTCCGGGAGAAACGGCCGAGGATGTGGAAGGGTACGCGACGGCAGCGGAGAAGGAGATCATGGGCCGCAAAGGCGTCGAGATCGTCCAATATTCCATCGGCGGCAGCAACCCGTTCAGCCCGGGCGCTTCCAAGCAGGCGCTGTTCAATATCCGCTACAACAGCGACTTCAAGCATTTTGAGGACGAAAAGAAAGCCGTCGTCGAGCTGCTGCAGAAAAACACGAGCAAAGGCGAGTGGAAGCAGCAGGACTTCGGAGGCGGCGGCCTCGGGGGCAGCAGCCTGACGGTCACGGCCTACGGACCGGACATGAAGGAGCTGGAGCCGGTCGTCACCGAGATCAGCGACAAGCTGAAGTCGGTCGCCAACCTGTCGAACGTGGACACGAGCCTATCGAAAACGTATGAGCAGTACCGCATCGCAGCCGATACCAAGAAGCTGAGCCAGCACGGCCTGTCCGCCGGCCAGCTTGCGATGGCGCTCAGTCCGGTGCGCGAGCAGCCGGTCTTGACGACCATCGAGAAGGATGGCGAGAAGCTCGACGTGCATGTCAAAACCGAGGTCAAATCCTATGCGGACAAAGCAGCGCTTGAAAACGCCTTGATTCCGACTCCGCTGGGAGGCGCCGTCAGGCTCGGCGACGTCGCGACGATCGAGGAAGGCACCACGCCGAATACGGTCACCCGCAAAGGCGACCGCATCTACGCCAGCGTCACCGCCGATGTCACCTCATCCGACATCAGCAAAGCTTCCAAGGATGTGCAGAAGGTCATCGACGAGCTCAAGCTTCCTTCCAATGTCGACGTCGAGATGGGCGGAGTCACCGAGGACATCGGAGAATCCTTCAAGCAGCTCGGACTTGCGATCGCCGTTGCGGTCGCCGTCGTCTACCTCGTCCTCGTCATTACATTCGGCGGCGCGCTGACGCCGCTGACGATTCTGTTCTCGCTTCCGTTCACCGTCATCGGCGCCTTGGTGGGACTGCTCGTCGCCAAGGAAACGATCAGCGTCACGGCGCTGATCGGCATGCTCATGCTGATCGGCATCGTCGTCACCAATGCGATCGTGCTGATCGACCGCGTCATCCATATGGAACGCGAAGGAATGAGCGTGCGCGACGCGCTGCTTGAAGCAGGCGGAACAAGGCTGCGTCCGATTCTGATGACCGCTATCGCTACGGTCGGAGCATTGCTGCCGCTGGCGTTCGGCTTCGAATCCGGCGCGCTGATCTCCAAAGGGCTCGGCGTCACCGTCATCGGCGGCCTGACAAGCTCCACGCTGCTGACGCTGATCATCGTTCCAGTCGTCTACGAGTTCCTGAACCGCAGGCGCGCCAAGCGCCAGCGCAGCGGCTCGCTGGAGACGGCGGCCGAATAAAGCTTCTCCCGAATCCTGCCTTCCATGGGCAGGATTCTTTTTTTTTGGATATCGCATGCAGGCGGCGGCGACACTAACGGAGGAGCTTTCCATCGGACGCATAAGGAGGAAACACATGCATGGGAAATCGAAGAGATCGACATAAGCAGAAGCGGACAGGCTCGCGGCTGCTCCTTGCTTCCTCGATTCTAGCGCTGGCCTGGATGCCGGCGGCGGGAGAGGGGACGGCATGCCCCCGATCCCAGGGGACGTCCAGGGAGGAGCATCCCTTCGTCCTGCCGCCGTCTGCGGCCGTAATTGCCGGCGTGCTGACGCCTTCCCATTCGCCGCCGGCTTATGCCCGCTGGGGCAGGCTGGCCGTCGAGCGCACCAGGGAGAAGTACGCCGCCGGCATTGCCGACTACCGGTATGAAGGCCATTTCGAGCGGGGAGGGGAGCTGGAGGAGTACCGCTTCAAGCTCGTCCTGCAGCCTCGTCCCGGCCTGCCCGCAGCCGTCAGGGTGTCGGTAACGGTTGCCGGCGGCGTCCTCGCAGGGGTAAAATGGGAAGAGACCGGCTTATGAGCCCGCTTGCAGCACCTAATTCCGAATAAGGGGATGACGATATGCTGATCACGACGACACCGACGATTGAAGGAAGACCGATTCAAGAATATACCGGAATCGTAAATGGAGAAGCCATCATGGGAGCGAACGTAGTCCGGGATTTTCTCGCATCCATCACCGATGTCGTGGGAGGGCGCTCCGGCGCCTACGAGGGCAAGCTGAAGCAGGCGCGAGACATCGCCATCGAGGAGATGCGCCAGCAGGCGGCGAGGCTCGGAGCCAACGCCATCGTAGGCGTCGATCTCGACTACGAAGTCGTCCGCGACGGCATGCTGATGGTCACCTGCAGCGGAACGGCCGTCAGGATCTGATGAGCTTCCTGCACTGGCTGGCCGACGAGAAGATCAAGCTCGCCATCAAGGACGGCGAATTCGACGACCTCAAGGGGCTAGGCAAGCCTCTCGACCTGGATGACCTCTCCCACGTTCCGGAAGAGCTCCGAGCTGCCTATCGGATGTTGAAAAATGCCGGCATCGTGCCCGAAGAGGTGCAGCTGAACAAGGATATCGCGACACTCGGCAGTCTGCTTGCGATGTGCGGCAGCGACGAGGAGCGGACGAGCCTGCAGAAGGAGCTCTCCGCCAAGCGGCTGCGGCTGCAGTCGCTCACGGGGTCGAGAGGATGGGACCACCTGCAGGCCTATGCCGACTACAAGGACAAAATTCAAGCGAGACTGGAAGGGGAACAGCGGAATGAGCGCTGAGATCACGACGGAGGAACTGCAGCATCTGCTGGAGACGGGGGAAACCCCGCGCCTGTTCGATGTGCGCGAGGACGACGAATGGGAAGCGGGACATATTCCGCAGGCGCGGCATGTCGCGCTCTCCCGCCTGCCGGACAGCCTCGGCGAGCTTGACGGGGAAGGACCGCTTCTGCTGATCTGCCGCAGCGGCGGACGCAGCGGCCGGGCATGTCAATACTTGCAGGCGCTCGGCTACGATGTCGTCAACGTGCAGGGCGGG
>NZ_CBRA020000278.1:0-4181 GCF_000469945.2 Paenibacillus sp. P22
CAATTCAGAGTGCCACCCGAGGTGCTGGCAACTGAATTCAAGGGTTGCGCTCGTTGCGGGACTTAACCCAACCGGCCCAATCGATCGGCGAGCCGGGAACCCAGCTCACCATGCGTACCTTCCATACCGGCGGCGTTGCCGGCGACGGATCACGCAAGGTCTGCCGCGTATCCACGGAGCTCTTCGAGGCGCGTAACCCTAAAGGCCAAGCGATCATCAGCGAACTGGACGGCGTCGTGAAGAGCATTCGCGAAACGAAAGACCGCCGTGAGATTGAAGTTCAAGGCGAAGCCGAATCCAAAGTGTATCCGGTCAGCTACGGTTCCCGGATCCGCGTCATCGMAGGCCGACKGACAGCCGGCCAG
Source organism: Paenibacillus sp. P22 (assembly GCF_000469945.2). NCBI lineage: Bacteria > Bacillati > Bacillota > Bacilli > Caryophanales > Paenibacillaceae > Paenibacillus > Paenibacillus sp. P22. The sequence goes on from NZ_CBRA020000278.1 coordinate 366, forward strand.
AATCGCCACGGCGAGCCCTCCGACCAATCCCTGTTTCACCCATGCGTTTTTCACGTCTATTCCCCCTGTCGCATTATAGGGCAGACTTGCCTGTCTGCCGTCTAGCCTTTGATCGCGCCGACGAGAATGCCTTTTTCAAAAAATTTTGACAATAACGGATAAAGAATCAGCAGAGGCAGCGAGGATGCGACGACGATGGAGTACTTGATCCCTTCGCGCGCCATCATCCGCTGGCTGTACTGCTCGTCCACCGCGACCCCGAGCATGTCCTGCATGCTGTTTTTGATGAGGATTTCCCTCAGGAACAGCTGCAGCGGGAATTTGTCCCTGTCCGTCATGTAGATCAGAGAATCGAAGTAGGAGTTCCAGTGCCCGACTCCGTAGAACAGGATCATGACGGCGATGATCGGCATGGACAGCGGCAGCACGATTTTGAAGAGCAGCCGCCAGTCGCTGCAGCCGTCGACGAACGCGCTCTCCTCCAGCTCGACCGGAATCTGGGTCTGGAAGTAGGTCCTCATGATGATGAGGTTGAACACGCTGATGGCGCCGGGAAGGACAAGCACCCAGATGCTGTTCAGGATGCCGAGCGACTGGTTGACCAGGTAGGTCGGGATGAGGCCGCCGCTGAAAAACATCGTGAACGTGAACAGGAACGTGAACACGTTCTTGCCGTAGAACCGGCGGCGCGACAGCGGATAAGCGCCCAGGATCGTCATGAACACATTGATCGCCGTGCCGACCGTCGTATAGAGGATCGTATTGCGGTAGCCGATCCAGATATCGCCGTTCTCGAAGATCGCCTTGTAGCTTTCCAGATTGAAGCCCTGCGGCCAGACCAGCAGGAACGTATCGTAGATCCTTCGCGGATCCGAGACGGAGGCGAGAATGACGAATAAGAGCGGATACAAGAGTATGATCGTAATGAGCAGCACGAGCGTCAGGTTGACGGCCTCGAACGCTTTTTCTCCGGGCGTCTGCTTGATGGTATCCATGCGGATTCCTCCTTACCAGAGGCTGGTCTGTCCGGCCCGCTTGGCGATGGCATTGAACAGGATCAGCAGGATGAAATTGACGACGTTGTTGAACAGGCCTACGGCTGCGGAGAAGCTGTACTGGGCCTCCACGATTCCGCTCTTGTACATGTACGTGGAGATGACCTCGGATTTGGCGAGGTTCATGTCGGTCTGCATGAGCAGCACCTTCTCGAAGCCGACGTTCATCACCCCTCCGATGCTCATGATGGACAGGATCATGATCGTCGGCATGATGCCGGGAAGAGTCACATGCCAGATGCGCCGGAAGCGGCTTGCCCCGTCTATGTATGCGGCTTCATATTGATCCGGAGGAATGCCCGCCATCGCGGCCGTATAGATGAGGGACGACCAGCCGATGGACTGCCACAGGCCGGACCAGACGAACAGATGCCAGAAATGGGACGGGTTCGCCATGAAATCGATCGGAGAGCCGCCGAAGCGGGTGATGATTCCGTTGATGACGCCCGTAGTCGGGGAGATGAAGAAGAACAGGATGCCGACCGCCACGACGACCGAGATGAAATGCGGCGCGTAGGAGATCGTCTGCACGACGCTGCGCAGCCGCTTGCGCCTGATCTCGTTGAACATGAGCGCGAGGATGATGGGAGCCGGTATGCCGACAATCAGCCCGTAAACGCTGATGCCGAGCGTGTTCCGGAGAATGTCCCAGAAGAAGAAGGTGCGGAAGAAGCGGGTGAAATGCTCCAGCCCTACCCAGGGGCTTCCCGTAATTCCGAGAGCGGGCATGTAGTCCTTGAATGCGATCTGAATTCCATACAACGGCCAGAAATGCCAGATGACGAAATAAAAAAAGGCCGGTGCGATGATCAGGTACAAGCCGATATTTCGCTTCAGCTGTTTTCCAATCTCTGCGAGCCGGCGGGAAAAACCTTCGGCCGAGGGCTTTCGCGCCGTCTGGATTTCCATGCGTGCATCCATCTCCTTTTCCTTTAATTTGTTATGACAAATAAAAGGGTATAGGAATATTTGATAGTTGTATATAATGAATTAGTCCTATGAAAGCGGTTTAAATCGTTTATCGCTTTGATTCCCTTTATTTTCCTCATATTTGTTATGACATATAAAGGGAGGTTCGCCTGAATCCTTCTGGAATGACGATTTGAATCCGGGTCTTTGGGCCTAGATGAAAAAGAATGGCATGGATTCCACCGAATCAGCGGAATCCATGCCGTATCGATCTGGAGGCTTTCCTCCAGCGGGTTCAATTTGCTCGAGCAATTCCTGCCGCGGTCCGGGCAGCGGCAAGCGAGGCCCTTCAAGCGCCGGGTGTCGCGCTGCTGTCGGTTCCGATTTTGCGGAACTCATGCGGATTTTTGCCGTACACCTTGCGGAACAGCCGCGCGAAGTACGAGAAGTTGCCGTAGCCGAGACCGGCGGCGATCGCGCTTACGCTCTCGTCGGTCCCCGTCAGCCTCTGCGCGGCGGCGCGCATTTTTTCCTGCAGGATATAGTCGGTCAGCACCTTGCCCGTCTCCTTGCGGAACAAGCGCGACAGATAGGCCGGATTGAGGAACACATGCTCGGCCAGCTCTTCCCGGGTCACGTCGCGGTCCATATGGTCGGCGATGTACGCCTTGATCTGCCTCAGGACGGGACTTTCCGAACGGCGGGATTGAAGCAGGACGCCGATCTGGCCGAGCATGCCTTCCGACCAGGCGCGGAACCGCTGCACGGAACGGGTCGCGGCGCTGACGTCGAAGTCTTCCCGGTACTGATGCAGCATGAAGGCGGGAAAGCCCTTGCGGTGAAGCGTCAAGTACGCCGCCTGCATCAGGCCGTATGCATAGGCGGTCAGCGTCTCGACCGTCACGGCCGCGCCGGGCATGAGCAGCTCCTCGAGCCTTGCCCTCATCGACTCGATACCGCCTTGCTCCAGCAGGTCCGCCCATTCCAGGAGAGCTGTGGAATCGGGCTGCAGCGCGTCGGCATGCCGCTCCCCGCGGCTGGCGGCGCCGGCGGGAATGCTGCTCCAGGAAATGCTGACATTGCGGTATTCCTCATGCAGCAGGCCGAGATACTCCCCTCTGAGATTCTTGAGCGGAACCGCGTCTCCGATATACACGGACATTTTGCAGTAGAAATAGGTTCTGCAGGCTTCCCGGTACCGGTCGCACAGCTCCTCGAGCCGCTGCGCGGCCGCGCCTCCCTCATAGATTAGAATCAGGCTGTTGCCCCGGTAATCCTCGACGACGGCGCCCGGGAGCGATTCCAGCAAAATTTCCTCCGCCGCCTTGCGCAGGGCGAACTCCATGACGCGCTCATCCCGCTCGTCGATATCCTTCTCCCAATTCTCCACGCTGATCAGCAGCGGGCGGATGGTGCCGATGAGCTGCGCGTCGACATCCGCGGCCAGCCTGATCCGCTCCAGCCAGCTGGCGTCGGGACGTTCCCGGCCATCGAGCAGATCCTTCCAGTACCGCTCGGTCAACAGCGGCTTCTGTCCCTGCCACAGCTCCGCCAGCTGGTGGTAGCGCTCTCCTTCGTGGTCAGCCTGCCGCTGCTCCTCCACTTTGCGGCCGAGCGCCTGCAGCACCTGCTCCAGCTCCCGGTAAATGACCGGCTTCAGAATATAATCGCTTCCCCCCAGCTGAAGGGCCTTCTGGGCATAGCGGAATTCGGAATGGCAGGTGAGCACGACCGTCTCCAGCCTCATCCCCTCTTCCTTCACCCACTCCATCAGCTCCAGGCCGCTCTGCTCCGGCATCTCGATATCGCGATCATGATGTCGATGTCATGCTTCCGCAGCATCTCCTTGGCC
>NZ_CBRA020000279.1:0-4004 GCF_000469945.2 Paenibacillus sp. P22
GTCATGGGCTTCCATTTCCTCCCCTTTCCAGTTCTCGAATTTCATGTCGGGGGTTACAACGTCCGTAATGACAACATTTTTTCCCAATGCAGTTTGAAGCCCTTCGTACTGAGGCCAAATCCCCTCGCTTCTTGGATGATTTCCTCTTACGTCAACCCTGAAAATTCCGCCGTTGTCTGAAGAATTTGAACTAAAAGAATCACTTGCTTTAGAACAAGAAACAAGAGTTGCCGCCGTGCTAATCAATATTATAGTACGAAAAATTTTTTCCATATTTTCTCTCCTAACTATAAAAAGGTAGAAATGACTCAAATAAGAGCCATTTCAATCAAATCTTTAATGGATATTTATTGTTTTATGGTTTTAAAGTAGTCTTTTAGTGCGACTCTCCAATGGGGCATCCCGGTAAGTCCAATTTGTAGAAGGGCGCTCTGGTCCAATACGGAATACGCTGGTCTGGGAGCGGGTCTAGGAAAATCCGCAGTGCAGCAAGGCTCGACTCGAACAGTCAAGCCCGCTTCTTCGAAGATGGCTTGAGCAAATTGATACCAGCTGCAGCTTCCACTATTGGATGCGTGGTAAACCCCGTATTTCTCGGTTGCAGCAAGCTCCAACAGGCATTCGGCCAAATCCCTTGTATACGTGGGAGAACCTATCTGATCCTCGACAACCTTAACATGACCTTTTTCTTCTCCAATTTTTATCATAGTTTTAACGAAGTTTTGCCCATATAAGCCATACACCCAAGATGTGCGGACGATAAATACACGATTGTGAATTGCTTTAGCCAGTTCTTCTCCAGCAAGCTTGGATTTTCCATATACGGTTTGAGGACGAGGTGTGTCGTTAATTTTGTAAGGAGTGTTTCCTTGTCCATCAAATACGTAATCGGTGCTAACACAAATAAGCTTAGCTTCAATCTGGTTTGCAACTGCAGCAATATTCTCCGTCCCTTTTGCATTCACTGCAAAAGCGAGCTCAGGTTCAAGTTCTGCTTGGTCAACTGCTGTATATGCAGCACAATGGATGATAACATGCGGATTAATGGCAGCTATAGCGGCTTCACATTGATCCTTAGAGGTAATGTCTAATTGATTTCGATTTAATCCGACGATTTCATATTCCCCATTTTTAGGAAGTAAGCAAAATTCTTTTCCTAACTGACCATCGGCACCAGTAATCAAAATTTTAACCATATTACCCTGTTCAACATTTTCATTCATCGTTCTTTTCAACCTTGACTATGCGCTCTCCGTATTGAGTATCAAAATAGCTTTTGTAGGATCCGTTTAAAACTTCTCTCATCCAATCCTCATTGTTTATATACCACTTTATAGTGGAGCTAATTCCCGATTCATAGTCATGTTTGGGAACCCAACCTAAATTTTTTTTTAATTTTGTCGGCGTTAATTGCATATCGCCGATCGTGTCCAGGACGATCCTTTACAAATTGAATGAGTTCTTCAGACTTGCCTAACTCTTTTAAAATTGTCTTTACAACATGAATATTTTCACGTTCGTTTTGCCCTCCGATATTGTAGATTTCCCCATTTACTCCGCGATGAATAACAAGGTCTATAGCACTGCAATGATCCTCTACGTAGAGCCAGTCTCGTACGTTTAGTCCGTCGCCGTAAATAGGAAGGGGTTTATTTTCAATGGCATTTTGTATCATCAGCGGGATAAGCTTCTCCGGAAACTGATATGGACCGTAGTTGTTAGAGCAGCGGGTTATATTAACTGGAAGATTAAAAGTCTCATAGTAAGATCGAACCAGCAAGTCGGCACCAGCTTTGCTTGCCGAGTATGGGCTGTTGGGAGCGAGCTGTGATTTTTCAGTAAATAAACCTGTATTCCCCAAGGTACCATAAACTTCATCGGTTGAAACCTGTACAAACTTTGAAACTCCGTATTTATGAGCAAGTTCAAGAAGCAGATGCGTCCCAACTATATTTGTTTGTACGAAAATTCCTGGACTTAGAATGCTACGATCAACATGAGATTCTGCAGCAAAATTAACTACAACATCGACACCTGCTTGAAATAAGGGCTCCATTTCAATACGATCTGTAATATTGGCTTTAATGAAAGTATGCCCTGCGTGTGTTTCCAGTGATTTCAGATTTTTGAGGTTGCCTGCATAAGTCAATGCATCAACATTAATGATTTCATAATCGGGATACTTATTTGCTATGAAAATCACAAAGTTGCTGCCGATAAATCCGGCTCCTCCTGTTACAAGCAGTCTCATAAGAACACGTTCCTTTCTGCTTTCTCCCTCTGCTTAAGATTTATACCGTAAAGTCGAAATTCATTTCTGCCTCTGCAAAGGAAGGATGGGTGGAATCTTTTTTCGAAAGAATTGGCAACGAAACCGGCCATTCGATGCCTAGGGCAGGATCATTCCAAGCAATACCGCGATCATTATCAGCGGAGTAATATTCATCTACCTTATATTGAACTTCGCATCCAGGAACAAGCGTGCAAAACCCGTGTGCAAATCCTTTGGGGACCAGAATCTGCCGATGATTATTTGCACTTAAAATGAAACCTTGCCAATGACCGTAAGTCGGAGAACCTTTACGAATATCCAAAACCACATCCCAAATTGCTCCAGAAGTGCACCTGACCAGCTTAGTCTGAGCTTTGGGTTTAAGTTGGTAATGCATTCCCCTTATCACACCGGATTCGACTGAAAGCGAATGATTGTCTTGCACAAACGAGGCATCAATTCCCAGTTCTTTAAAACGATTTTCATTATAGCTTTCTACAAAAAAACCGCGATGATCTCCATGAACGGAAGGCTCGATGAGCTTAACTCCAAAAAGATTGGTTTCAAAGATTCTCATGTTCTCACCTTCTTTTTTTATCATATGGCTTATCCTTTATAAGATTAGTGTTTCAGACGACCGAATTCCTCTCCCCACAAAAGATCCTTGGACAATTCATTCGCATGAGTCAAGGAAGCATGAGTTCCAGCATCGGTCCACCATCCTTTTAAAATATCATATGTCAAACTTTTAAAAGAGATATAGGCATTGTTCACATCTGTTATTTCCAATTCACCACGACTTGAAGGCTTCAGCGACTTGATTATTTCGAACACGTGATGATCGTACATGTAAATTCCAGTTACAGCGTAACTGCTTTTAGGAAAAGACGGCTTCTCCTCTATTGAAATGATCTGGTTCCCTGCTAATTCCGGAACGCCATATCTTTGAGGGTCCGAGACTTCTTGAATCAACAATTTGGCACCGTTTCTTTGTTGCCTGAATTTTTCCACAAAGGGTGCTATACTTTCTGAAAATACATTGTCACCTAATAAAACAACCATTGGACTGCTACCTACAAAACCTTCAGCAAGACCTAACGCTTGTGCAATACCTCCCGCTTGGTCCTGTACCTTATAGGTAAAGCTGATGCCGAAATCATGACCACTACCCAGAAGATTGACAACATCGCCCATATGCTCTTTTCCTGTAACAATCAATATCTCGTCAATGCCTGCCTCTTTCAACTTTGCAATCGAATGAAATATCATTGGATACTTTCCCACGGGTAGCAAATGCTTGTTCGTTACCTTCGTAAGAGGATATAGTCTGCTGCCGGTACCACCTGCTAGTATAATTCCTTTCAAAATTAATCCCCCTTATTAAGGATAATCATGCAAGAAAAATAAAGAAGAGCCAGAGTTTCCTCCAGCATATCAGTTGCAAGCTATTCATTTCATTAATTTTTTCCAGACATAATGTAGACCCGACGCAGAAGCATGATGCCTGAACTTTACCGAATAGTAACGGATTTTACCCATTCCGCATATATGAATTGCTTCTTTCTTTCCTGCAGATGAAGTAGGCGCATTCAGGAATGTTATTAGATCCTGCACACAACGGTTCCAGGAAAGGGAGTTTTGAAGTTTCGTAAAACGAGATGGTTCCGGAGGAGATAGAAGCAAGGCTTCTATTCTATTAGCCAATTGATTCGAATCATTGGGAGAAACGATT
>NZ_CBRA020000280.1:0-6803 GCF_000469945.2 Paenibacillus sp. P22
ACGATCCGCAGCATTATCGATTCCGGCAAAATCGGCGATCTGASACMGCATWSGGCAGACGCCGCAGCCGCCGGAGCGGCAGGGGCTGCAAGCAAGGCTGCAGCCAGGACTGGCGCTGTCAGCAAGGCAGCGGCTGGACGGAGACGTTCTCCGATTAATTTCATGTCTGGACTCAACCTCTCTCCCAACCAGCGATTAGTAAACTTCCAGTATCTTACCATCGCTTGTCCGAAGTTGTCTATGAGAACGTGTGCCTGAAACGATCAAATCATTCTTGGTTTGGAATCGCTGCCGCGCCCATGCTATAGTAGAAAAATACGCATTCCAACGCGACAAGGAGAATGAATGGCCATGACCGTCCCGACATCCCCGTCTCCCTTTGTGGAGCTTCTTGACATGGACCGCCATATCGAAGGCGGCTGGTTCAAGGAAATTTGGAAAGCTTCCTATCAAATTCCCCATGAAGTGCTTGGAGACCGCTATTCCGGCGCGAGGGCAGCCGCCAGCTCCGTCTACTTCCTGCTGCATCCGGGCGAGGAATCCGCGTGGCACAAGGTGCTCTCCGACGAGCTGTGGCTGTTCCACGCAGGCGGGCCGCTCGAGCTGACGATCGGCGGGCATGGAGACAAGCCCGAAGCTGCGGAGACATTCATCCTCGGCCTGGACATCGCTGCCGGACAGACTCCGCAGGCGCTTGTCCCCGCAGGCTCCTGGCAGACCGCCCGGCCTGCCGGAGACGAGCCTGTGCTCGTCACCTGCATCGTGGCGCCGGCTTTCCACTACGACGATTTTTCGATGATCGCTCCCGACGAAAAGTAGAACCGACAAAAAAGCTGTTCCCTGCAAGCCTCAAGCAAGAGGCCCGGGAACAGCTTTTTTCATTAAGGATCGCCGGCAAGACGCGCCGCGGCTGCCATGCAGCCCATCAGCCATGCAGCTCAAGCTCAAGCGGGCAGACCCTACAGGCGGGTGAGTTCCCGCGGATACGACGTCAGGACGACAGGCTGCCCGTCAAGTCCGATGTAGACGTCATCCTCGATGCGGACTCCGCCGATCTCCGGAATGTAAATGCCTGGCTCGATGGTGAAGAGCAGGCCCGCCTGCATGAGCGTCTTGTTCTCTCCATGCACGGACGGCTGCTCATGCACGTCGATCCCCATGCCATGGCCGGTGCGATGCGTAAAGTAGAAGCCGTATCCGTCCCCTTCGATCACGCTGCGCGCTCCCCGGTCCACCTCTGCGAGCGGCCTTCCCGCCTTCACGGCGGCCAAGGCGCTGCGGTTGGCCTTGAGCACCGAATCGTAGATGCGATGCTGCGAGTCCGTACCTTCTCCGATCAGGAACGTGCGGGTAATATCGGAGCAGTATCCATCCTTGTAGACGCCCATGTCGATCAGAAGCAAGTCGTTCTCCTGCAGCTTGTAACCGCTGGACCGGCCATGCGGCAAAGCGGTTCTGACGCCTCCGAGAACGCTCGTCTCGAACGCAGGCTTGTCGCCCCCGAGAACGCGCAGCCGGTACTCGATCTCGGCATTGAGCTCCAGCTCGGTCACTCCGGGAGCGGCTTTGGCTACCGTCTCCGCAAGCACTTGCTCCGCGAGGGCGACGGCTTTCTTGACGAGCTCGATCTCTCCTTCCGACTTGACGAGACGAAGCCCCATGACGAGCGGCTCCGCATCGCGGAAGGCGGCTTGGCCGTACAGCCGCGCCAGCTGCAAGTAACCGGAGTACCGCAGATGCGCGCTCTCTACCCCGACGACCGACGCCTGCGTCCCAGTCTCCTTCTCCAGCAGAGCGTAGGCATCGTCCGTATCGCCGATCCCTACCAGCCTGCCCAACTGGGCCGCCCCGCGGGCGCTCTCCTCGTCGAGGGCAGGCACCAGAAGCGTATAACCGTCCTTGCCGGGCTCGATGACGAGCGCCATGAAACGCTCATGCGGATCGCTATAAAAGCCGGTCAGGTAAAATATGCTGGCCGGCGAGGTCAGAATGGCCAGATCCATTCCGGACGCATTCAGCGCCTCTTTCATTTTGAGCCAGCGATGCTTGTAGGGCAGCGTATCCATCGTTCATTACCTCCGGTTCTCTTCTGCGGTTAACTTCTCGTCTGCCATTGTATCATACCGAAGGCGGGAACGACCTGTGGATTTCGACACACATCAGCCCTATATGCACCGGGAAGCTCAGAGTAGGCGGAGTTGAACAAGGGTAAGGTAGGTGCAAGAGGTGAATGCAAGTGGAATTTTTGAAAAATGCCTTTCTGTTTCTTGGCGGCTTCCTGAATGTCGCCATTCTGCTGACGATCGCGATCGTCGTGATTCTGGTGCTGTGGGCTCGCCGCCGGGGGGGACCGGCGTCGCGGCAGCTACTTGTCCGACCATTCCGAGCAAGCCCGGGAAGCGGAGAGCCGTCCGCAGAAGCAAAGAGATCGGGCTCGCGGGGAATGATCCCCCGGCCCGAGGCCGAACGAAGAACTGCCGGGACGCTCCGGCGGTTTTTTTCGTCCTTCTCCGCAGCAGGCGCAGTTGACCGGACATCCCCGGCGGGAGTAACGTAAAGGGAAGGGCAAGGAATGAACAAGGAGAGCGCACGGAAAGAGAGGCTGACCAAGCAATGTCAATTAAGATAAGAACACCCGAAGAAATTGCTCAGATGAGGCGTGCCGGCGCCATCGTGGCGGAATGCCACAGGCAGATTGCGGCCATGATCGCGCCAGGAATCACGACCATGGACATCGAGCGCCATGTCGAGGCCTACATCCGAAGCCAGGATGCGATTCCTTATACGATCGGATATAAAGGATACAAATATGCCACTTGCGCTTCGGTCAACGACGTGATCGCCCATGGCTTCCCGAGCGATGCGCCGCTTGCCGAGGGCGATCTGTGCACGATCGATATCGTTGTTCAGGCAGACGGCTGGATCGGCGATTCGGCATGGACCTATGCGGTAGGCCAACTGCCGGACGACGCCCGCCGATTGATGGAGGTGACCAAGGAATGCCTCGATATCGGCATCCGCGAAGCGCAGCCAGGCAAGAAGATCGGCGACGTCATGCATGCGGTGCAGAAGCATGCCGAGGAGAACGGCTTCTCGGTCGTAAGGGATCTGCTCGGCCACGGCGTCGGGCGAGAGCTTCATGAAGAGCCGAACTTCGCCCATGTCGGCAAGCCCGGCAAAGGCTTCCGCCTGAAGGAAGGCATGGTGCTCACGATCGAGCCGATGATCAATGAAGGCACCTGGCAGATGTTCATCGACTCCGACGGCTGGACCTGCCGCACGATGGACGGCAAGCGCTCCGCCCAATACGAGCATACGCTTGTCATCCAGGAAGGCGGACCGCTGATCCTGACGCAGCAGTAGCCTGTGCGCATGCTCCATGCAGCGAGCAAAAGCCCGTTGTCCGGAATAGCCGGACAACGGGCTTTTTAGGTTCAAACGGATAGGACGATCTGCCTGGAGCGCATAATCCTCTCCACTGGCAGGGAAAACATGGGGTCAGCCCGCGCCGGATATGGCCTTGAGAGCGGCCTTCTTTTGCGGATCCTCTTGCTGCAGCTTGGTCCGCAGCTGATCCATCAGCATATAAGCCGTCCGGTCCGTAACGACGCCGGTAGCGTCGATTTTGCTGCGGGTCTGGAAGCTCCTGATGTCCGCGTCGGTCTTCTCCCCGAACACGCCAGGCTGGTCCGCCGGGCCGTATCCGAGCGCCTCCAGCATGGACTGGAGCGTCTTGACGTGGTCGCCGTAGTCGCCTTTCTTCAGTTCCTCCCCGGATGGAAGAGCCGGAAGGGATGCATACGCAGGAAGATCGACCGATTCATCCGGCTTCACGCCCTTCTTGTGGATCCATTCTCCATTCGGCGTTTTCCACTGAGCCTCGGTCAGCTTGAGCACGGAATTGTCCTTGTACTGCCCGAAGCTCTGCACGATGCCCTTGCCGAACGTCGTCGTGCCGATGACCTTGGCGCCTGCCGATTCCTTGAGAGCGGCCGAGAGAACCTCGGCCGCGCTGGCCGTCTGCCCGTTGACGAGAACGACGATCGGAAGATTCAAGGCGGTCTTCTGCTTGGAATAGTATTTCTGAACTTTCTTGTCGTCCTTGTAGTCGACCTCCAGAATCATCTTGCCCTTCGGAATCAGCTTGTTCGCGATGTCGATCGTCGGCACGAGCAGGCCGCCCGGATTGGAGCGGAGATCGAGGACGAGCTTTTTCATCCCCTTCTTCTGCAGCTCCTCGAACGACTTGTTGAATTCCTTGGCCGTCGATTCGGCAAAGCGGCTGATGACGATCTCGCCGACGCCGTTCTCCAGCATGGCATGGGTAACGGTCGTAACCGGAATCGGCGCGCGCGTGAGCTCCACCGTCAGCGGCTGGCTTCCCGTCCGGGACAGCGTGACCTTGACCTTGCTCCCCTTCTCGCCGCGCAGCAGGCTGACGAGCTTTTCCATCGTGACGCCCTTGACCGGCGTGCCGTCGACAGCCGTAATCTCGTCGCCCGCCAGCACGCCGCCCTTCTCGGCCGGGGTGTCCTTCATGACGCTGTCGATCAGGTAGCGGTCCTCCTCTTGGCGCACCTGCACCCCGATGCCGACAAACTCCGGCTGGTAGCTCTGGATATAATCCTCGCCTTCGCTGCCCGGCATATAGGTCGAGTAAGGGTCGCCCAGCGCCGCCACCATTCCCTTGGCCGCCCCGTTCAGCAGCTCGTCGGGCTTCGTTCCGAACAGATAATCCTTCTTGATTTCTTTATAGGAGGCGTTGAAATTGCCGAATACCTTTTCCTTGATCACCGGATACTGGATGACCATCGACAGCCTTCCCGCTCCGAATCCGATCGCCAAGGCCGCGATCGCCCCTGCGACGCACCAGGTGACAAAGCGCTGCCTGGCAGCCTCGCTGCGCATTTGCTTCATGTCTGATCTCTCCGCTCCGCCCGCCTGGGCTGTTGTTCTCCTGTCCGAATCGGTATCCCGACCGGTGGATCCACGATCTTCCCTCGCATGCCCGCCCCGTCCGTCAGCCGGATAGAACCGCTTGCTTGTGCTACCTACTTTATCCTATTTGGGCGGAGCATTTCAATTTTCGTCCCCTTGAAGGCATCGGGGCGACTCCGGTACAATGAGGGATAGCTTGCCGAACCAGATAAAGAAAAGCGACAGGAAACGGAGAGAAAGCCGATGTACAAGCTGATTGCCATCGATGTGGATGATACGCTGCTGAACGACAGCCTTGAAGTGACCCCCGCCACACGCGCCGCTCTGACGGCCGCGCTGGACCGCGGAGTGACCGTAACGCTCGCCACCGGGAGGATGTTCGCTTCCGCCCGCCAGGTCGCCGAGGGGCTGCGGCTCAACGTGCCGATCATTACTTACCAAGGCTCCCTCGTCAAGACGCTGCTCGACGGACAGGTGCTCTACGAGCGCTATGTGCCCTCGGACGCCGCTGCCGAGCTGGACCGGTACTGTGTCGACAAAGGGCTGCATCTGCAGCTGTACGTGGACGACAAGCTCTACGTCCGCGAGGAGAACGAGAAGGTCAAGGACTACGCCCGCCAGTCCAAAATCCCGTATATCGTCGAGCCCGACTTCAGCTCCCTGCTGAAGCAGCCTCTGCTCAAAATGCTCATCATCGACGAGCCGGCCTATCTCGACCAGATCGCCCTGGACCTGCAGCCCCTCATCGGCGGCACGGTCCATATTACGAAATCCAAACCGCATTATCTGGAGTTCATGCATAAGGAAGGAACCAAGGGACATGCCCTGAAGTTCATGGCGGAGCATATCGGCTGCTCCATGGAGGAGACGATCGCCATGGGAGACGCCTGGAACGACCGCGAGATGCTGCAGGCGGCCGGCCTCGGCGTCGCGATGGCGAACGCTCAGCCGGCTCTCAAGGAGCTCGCGGATTATGTGACGCTGTCCAACAACGAGGACGGGGTCGCGCATGTCGTCGACAAGTTTATCTTGAACCCGGCTTGACCGGGCAGGGGATGAAAAAGAGCGTGCCGCAGCTGCGGTACGCTCTTTTTTTGACGATGCTGTCGGCCGGACGGCTAGATCATGACCGGCATCGGATCGGTCTTGAGCTTGTTCTCCATGATCCAGCTGTCATCCGCATTGAACAGGTAGGCCCGGTGCACGAGCACATCCACCTCGTCGCCCGGCTTGAGCACTTCCTTCTCCAGCGAGCGGTACGTGATCAGCTTGCGGCCTCCGATATCCAGCTCCACCATCCATTCGCTGCCGCGGAAGTGGATATGGCGCACCTGGGCTCTCATCGTCGCGGAGGCAAGCGCGATTTCACCCGGCTTGCCGATCTCGATGTACTCCGGACGGATCAAGCCCTTGACTCCGGCCCAGCTCGACGCTTCCTCGAAGCCTTTGATGGATGCCACATCCTCGATCGTCGTCGATTCGCCGATGAACTCCGCGACGAACTGCGTCTGCGGCTTCTTGTAAATATCCCAAGGGGAGCCCTTCTGCTCCAGCCGCCCCTTGTTGATGATCATGATTTCGTCCGCGACCTCGATCGCCTCGTCCTGGTCATGCGTGACGAAGATCGAGGTGATGCCGACGCGCTCGATCATCTCCTTGAGCCAGGTGCGCAGCTCCGTGCGGATCTTGGCGTCGATCGCCGCGAACGGCTCGTCGAGCAGCWTGCWGMWGGACAGGCCTCGGCGCCCGGAGCAAGGAGCGGACGAATGCTGTCATGATTCGCCTCGTCCGTCATGATGACCTGGCCGCGGGGATAGCTGCGCTGGCTCGAATCGACGTGCGTGCTGTCTACAAGCCCTGTTATG
>NZ_CBRA020000281.1:0-3141 GCF_000469945.2 Paenibacillus sp. P22
GGACGGCCAGCCGCCTGCCCAGGGCGACGGTCCGGGGAGCACGGCGCCGGGGAGACAGCGCAGCGCCGGGAACGGGCGGCCAGAGCGATTCCGGAGCGTCGGCCAACTCGGGAGACAGCGCGTCCAGCTAAGAGACGAAGGCGAAGGATCGTTCGCGCCGCGGCGGAACTCCAGGGACGAGCCCAGCTCGTATGGAGCCGCACCTCTGCCGACAGTCAGGCGGAATGGAGGATAAGCATGCGTCATCAAGCCAACCCGATTGTCGGGTTGGCTTTTTTCCTTGAAAAGCGGGAGAGCAACAGAGACGGGGGCGCCTGGAATGAAGTCGGGCTCGCCGCCTGCCAGGATGAAAATGTAGAGGAATGAAGCGAAAGTATGACGAAGTAACGCAAAGTATTTCTTGGTATGGTATACCAACCGTCTTATGCGGAGAAGAAACCGAAGAAACCGAAGAAACCGAAGAAAGCGATGAAAGCGATGAAAGCGATGAAAGCGATGAAAGCGATGAAAGCGATGAAAGGGAAGAAAGCACCGATTGGCCGGAGCCGGCTTACGCATGGGCATGGGACCGGCCTCATAGGACCTGCTTGGGATGATGCAGAGAGAAATCAGCCTTCCTCGGGTACGATGACCTGCAAGTACCCCGGCAGGATGCTCAGTTCAACCGGCAGTGCCGGCCCTTCGTCGCCATCGACATTGGTCCGGAGCGGCTTCGGCGAGGTGATCCGGATTTTCTTGGCCGTGAAATAGACGACCTCCTTCTTGTCTTTCAGGCTGCCGAACCAGAGCGACAAGCCGGCCGCAATCGTATCGAAGACGTTCATGTCCCGGATAATGAAGCCGTGGATCAATCCGTCGTCGACGGATGCATTCGGCGAAAGCTTCTCGAAGCCGCCGACCGAGTTGGTGAGAGCGGCGAGAACCAACGGAGAATCACCTTCCCAAATCTCGCCGTCATGCTCGACGACGATGGGATGGGCAGGGCTGCCGAGCAGCTCCTTGATGCCTTCCTTCAAGTAGGCGAGAGCGCCGAGCCTGGACTTTTCTTCCGAGCTCACCGCGGCGACGGATTCCGCCAGCGAGCCCGCGGCGACGACATTCGAAAAGAGGCGGCCGTTCAGCTGACCCAGATCGACGGTTCTCACATTGGAGGAGGACAGCGCTCGAATGGCTTCCTCGGGATCGAGCGGAATCCGGAGCGCGCGAGCAAAATCGTTGACCGTGCCGAGAGGGACGATGCCGAGCTTCGGCCGGTGATCCTGATCCATGATGCCGTTGATCGTTTCGTTCAATGTGCCGTCTCCGCCTACCGAAACGACCAGGTCGCAGCCTTCCCGGCATGCTGCCTGGCAGAAGCGGGTCGCATCGAGGGCTTGGGCGGTTTCCTTTCTGGCCACCTCGTAGCCCTTGCGGCGCAGCACCTCTTCAATCCGGTTGCTGTAGTCGAGCGCCTTCTCCTTGCCGGAGGAAGGATTGAGGATGATCATGGCTTTGTTCATGCCCTTATTTCCTCTCTGATTTGGAATGGTATCATAGGAGATTACCCACTGATGAGGATAATCGAAGCCACAATCAGCCGGACAAAAACCAGGATGATTATGGTTGCAAAAACAAGAGGAGATGGCCTCGTCTTCGACCCTCTCTGGAGCCATGAAGCGGGATTGGGAGACTGCCATCGACCCCCGTGCAAGGTTGCCGCACGGTCGGCAGACGAGCGCGGGCTGCATATCGCCATCCTCTTTTCAAACCGGAAGAAATGTGGGATGCTCCTTGTGGGCTGGGCCGCGTGAAGCGGTGTTCTCCGGCGGGAGAAGATGCCGCAGGATGCACACACGCTGGACCGGGACTTGCCTGAAGGCAGCGAAGGGGGAGCCATTGCATGTCAACCGAGTGGAGTCTGGAAAGGGCAAGAAGCGAGGCTGCTAAAATCATTGCCGAAGCCAGGACAGGGGCGGACGGATGTCCGGAGCCTTTGCGCACCATCCTGCGCGAGCTTATCGAGAGAGCCGATCCTTCGAGGACGGCTGGCGGTTCCAACTATATTACGTACATGCTGCCGGTCTGGGCAGGGGAGCAGGCCGGCGCGCCGGCCTCCGTATGCCGCGATCTCGCTGTCGGCAGCGTCTATATGATGCTGCATTATTTCCTGCTGGACGACGTCATGGACGGCGAGGAAATGCAGCTCGACTCGAAATCAGCCTTGGCGGCGTCCCAATTGCTGCATTCCTTGTTCCTGGAACGGTACAGCCGGCATTCGGCCATGCCGCCGCAGCTTTGGAGCGACTATCTCAGGCATACGGAGGCGTGGGGGCTGGCTGCAGCGATGGAGAAAACCCGGCGCGCCGATCCCTTGGACGTCCCCGGTCTGGCGCGCAAGTCCGCCCCGGTCAAGATCGGCGCCTCGGCTGTCTGGCTGGAATCCGGCCAGAAGGAGCGCATCCTGCCGGCAGAGCAGGCGGTCGAGCTGGCGCTCGCCTCGCTGCAGCTGGCGGACGACTGGGCGGACTGGCGAGAGGATCTGGCTTCCGGCGAGGAGCGCAGCAATGCCTTTCTGACGCTGGTCAGACAGGAGCTTGGGCTGAAGGAAGAGCAGCCTCTGGAGGATAGGATGGTCCGCCGGGCAGTCTATCAGGACGAAGTGCTGGAGCGGCTTGCGGCCATCGCGAGAAGCCATCGCCGGAGCTTGTCCGAGCTTCCGGAAGCGGCCCCGGGCCTTGTCTGGTTTCAGCAAGAGGTGCTCTCGGGCATCGAAGCCGATGCACGCTCAGCCCGGCAAACGGCCATGAGGCTGGCGGTCGAAGGGGGATTCTCTCATTATTTGTCGAATCAGGAAAAAGTATAGGTACTTTCGTCGCGATATGTGGTAGATTATAGGAAGATTTACCCATAACCCTTCGAGGAGCCGTGATCTCATGTCATCCCAATCGTTGAAAGTGCAGATCATTCAAAAAGCATGGAAGGACGAAACCTTCAAAAAGCAGCTGCTTGCCGATCCCAAAGCCGCCATCAAGGAAGCATTCGGCGTTGAACTGCCGGATGACATCCAGCTCACGGCCGTGGCAGAAGCGGACAAGCATTTCTACCTCGTGGTGCCGCCGAAACCGGAGGATTCCGTTGACGCGGCTGGCAACGTCGAGCTAG
>NZ_CBRA020000282.1:0-3065 GCF_000469945.2 Paenibacillus sp. P22
CACCCGTCCAACATGCTGCTGTTCATCGTCGGCGGCGTCGATGCGGAGCAGGTATTCGAGCTGGTGCGGTCCAACCAGGCTGCGAAGACATATGAGCCTCTAGGCGAAATCAAGCGTTTCTTCGAGCCCGAGCCGCAAGGCGTGAATACGCCGCGAAAAGCGATCCAGCTTCAGGTTTCCCTGCCGAAGTGCCTGTTCGGCTTCAAGGAGAAAACCAACGGCCTGGACAGCGCTGCGCTGCTGCGCCGGGACGTCACGACCAAGCTGATGCTGGAAACCATTCTTGGATCCAGCTCCCCGACCTATCAGCAGCTGTACGACGACAATCTCATCTCCGATTCATTCGGATATGAATACAACTGCAGCACCGATTACGGCTTCTCTATCGTCGGAGGCGATACCAAGGACCCGGACGCTCTCGTCGCGCGGGTCAAGGAAGCGGTAGCGTCGTTGCAGCAGAGCGGGCTTGATGCCGAGGCTTTCGAGAGAACGAAGCGCAAGCGCATCGGAAGCTACCTGAGGATGCTCAATTCTCCCGAGTCGATCGCAGGCGAATTCACCCGCTACAAATTCCGCGGACAGGATCTGTTCGAGCTGCTGCCGGCTTATGAGAGCATCACGCTTGACGATGCCAATGCCCGGCTGAGAGAGCATTTCGACTTCGGCCAGCTGGCCGTGTCCGTCGTGCTGCCTCCGGCGGAAGCTTGAAAAGCTTGCAGGAGATGACCGTACTCATTACCGGGGGAAGCCGGGGCATAGGCGCCGCCATCGCGCGGCGCTTTTCCGCGGAAGGAATGAATGTGGTCATCCATTATTTGAATTCGCATGAACGCGCCAATGAAACGGCCCGGGAATGCATCGCTCTCGGCGGCGGCAGGGTCATGACGGTTTCCGCCGACGTGCGATCCAGGGAGAGTCTGGGCAGAATGAAGGAGAAGCTGGAAGCGGCAGGGCTGCTTCCGGATATTCTCGTCAACAACGCGGGCATCTCGCATTACGGCATGCTGGCGGACCTCACCGAGCAGGAATGGGACGACGTGACCGCGGTCAATCTCAAGGGATTGTTTCTCTGCACGCAGCTGTTCATGACTCGGATGGTGAGCGCGCGCTGGGGGAGAATCATCAATGTATCCTCCGTGTGGGGCATCTCCGGGGCATCCTGCGAGGTGCTGTATTCCGCGACCAAAGGCGGGGTCAATGCGTTCACGAAATCGCTGGCCAAGGAGCTGGCGCCGTCCGGAGTAACGGTCAACGCGGTCGCTCCGGGAGCGGTCGACACGGAAATGAACAGCCATCTCGATCAAGGCGAGCTTCAGGCGCTGGAAGAGGAAATTCCGGCCGGAAGGCTGGCCCATCCGGATGAGATCGCTTCGCTGGTCTATTTCCTTTCCTTGCCGGAATCATCCTACATAACCGGTCAAGTCATCAGTCCGAACGGCGGCTGGATCACATGAGTGGTCCGGCCGCAACTTTTTTCCAGCCCTGGTCGTCGTATAGGGAAGATGGCCTCCGCACACAATAGGGTCGTTGATGATTTCTTTCTCTATTCGACCAAGGAGGCGACGAAGCATGTCTACTGTACTTTCGAGCTTTGAAGGATGGAAGGAATTCCTGTCCGACCGCGTTGAGCAGGGCAAAAAGATGGGTCTTACCGAGGAAACCCTCGGCAACCTCGCTTATGAGATCGGATCTTTTCTCGATGAGAAGGTCGATCCGAAAAACGAAGAGCAGCGCGTGCTGAAGGAGATCTGGGACGTCGGAGACGAGGAAGAGCGCAAGACGATTGCCCGCCTCATGGTGAAGCTGGTCAATCACGGTTAATCATCGACTTTTGGCGGAGAGCTCCCATTCGGGGGCTTTTCTACTTGGCTGCGGACATCAAGATTCCGCCGCCCAAAAAACGTCGGCATGATCATTGCGGTTTCTTGCCGAATCATGTAGAATGTAGGCTTATAATGAAGGGCATAAAGACAGCTCATTACCTCAGGACGGTGTGATTAATGGAATCCAAACAGTGGTATATGGAGTACAAAATACATAAGAACCGGCCTGGCCTGCTTGGGGATATCGCCTCCCTGCTCGGCATGCTCAACGTCAACATCATTACGATCAACGGGGTGGAGGACCGCACCCGCGGCATGCTGCTTCAGACCAACGACGACGAAAAAATCGAGATTCTCGGCAAGATGCTTGCCAAGGTAGAGAACATCACCGTCAACAAGCTGCGTCCTCCGAGCCTGGTGGATCGGCTTGCTGTGCGTCACGGACGTTATATCGAACGGGATTCGGATGATCGCAAGACGTTCCGCTTCACGCGGGACGAGCTGGGACTGCTCGTCGATTTCCTCGGCGAAATCTTCAAGCGGGACGGCAACCAGGTCATCGGACTGCGCGGCATGCCGAGGGTCGGCAAGACGGAATCCATCATCGCCGGAAGCGTCTGCTCCAACAAGCGCTGGACGTTCGTTTCTTCCACGCTGCTCCGCCAGACGGTGCGCAGCCAGCTGTCGAGCGAGGAAATGAATCCCGACAATATCTTCATCATCGACGGCATCGTCAGCACGATCCGCTCCAACGAGCGCCATCACGCCCTTCTCCAGGAAATCATGGAGATGCCCTCGACCAAGGTCATCGAGCATCCGGACATCTTTATCCGTGAATCCAATTATGATTACAGCACTTTTACGACTATTATCGAGCTTCGCAATACGCCGGACGAAGAAATCTCCTATGATTCCTTCACCGTCAATTATAACGATTTTTAATTTGAGAGGAGGCATGGCCAACCATGTCTGAATTGGGCCAAACCCTGCGCACGGCAAGGGAAGAAATGGGACTCTCCCTGGACCAGGTGCAGGAGATGACCAAGATCCGCAAGCATTACCTGACCGCGATCGAAGAAGGCAATTACGCCGCGCTTCCAGGCAGCTTTTATGCGCGTGCATTCGTCAAGAACTACGCGGAGGCGGTCGGTCTCAACGCCGACGAGCTTCTGAACTATTACAAGAACGAGCTTCCTGCGGCGCCGGCGGCTTCGGCGGTAGAGCCGGCCGCTGCCCCGCAGC
>NZ_CBRA020000283.1:0-4608 GCF_000469945.2 Paenibacillus sp. P22
CGTCATCTACATCCATATCTATTCCGGAGACGATCTCCATATCATCAAGCGCAGCACGTTCGACGTCGCTTGATCCGGAAGCCAGTCAAGGGCTGTCCCCAACGGGGGACAGCCCTTTTTTTCTTGTTCGCTTTAAGGCGCGGGGCAGACCTGTCGATCTCGAGGCTTGGGTGTCTGCTGTCCATCGAACCGCATAGGGACGGAAGGCGGCCTCGGCCGGCATCGGTATTCAGCCGGAAGCCTCCAGCTCGGCTGAGCTGCCGCGCGATGGGCGGCGTCTTGCCGCAAGATGCCGGGAGAGCAGGAGGAAGAAGACGAAAGCGAGCGCGCTCAAAATCAAATTGACGGCAATGACGGTCTGGTACGAATGCTGCAGCCGGTAGAGAATGCCTCCTCCGAGCGCGGCAGCCGCACCTCCGAGCTGATGGAGCAGCAGCAGAAAGCCGGTGCGCAGCCCGCCCGGTCCGCCGGCGTTCTCATCCGCGAGCAGAATGCCGCCCGATACGGCGCCAACATAGCTCGCGCCGAAAAGCAGCGAGAAAAATACCGGCGACAGCTGCAGATGGGGAAGCAGCAAGGAAAAGGCGAGAACTCGGACTCCAAACAGCAAAGCCAGCGCTGACGAGCGGGAGGAGCGGTCCAGGAAATAGGAGAACAGAAGTCCGCCGCAAACTTCGAGAACGCCGAGCAGGCTGAGCGAAGCGGCGATCGTTGCGGTCGGCACATGCGAATGCTGGTGGATGGCGGCCAGGTTCATTTCCACGGTGCCCATGCTGAAGCCGCAGGCAAGGAGAGAGAAGGAGACGACGAGGAAGACGCGGTTTCGGGCCATGTCCAGCAGCGCGGCGGACTTCTCCCGCCAGCTCTGGGGAGGGTTCGCGGGAGAGGCGCCGGAATGTCCGGACGGAGCTGCGGAAAGCGGCTTTTGGCCGTCCTTCGGTGGGAGGATCGTTTCAGGAGCTGCGGAGAGCTCTTGGTTCTCGGAGAGAGGAACGTTCTCCGTATCCTCATGCCGGCTTGCCGCCCGGCTCCGGAATACGAGCGCCGCCAAAGGAAGGAACAGCAGGTGGACGACGAGCAGCACCGCATAGAGCTGTCTCCACTCGTACTTGTGGCCTTGCGTCAACAGCGGCGTCAGCACGGCCAGGCCAAGCGACCCGGCGCTGCCGAGCAGAGCGAGAGCTTTGGCCCGGTGATGGCGGAACCAGTCCTGCACGAGCATATAGGCCGAGGCGGCTCCCAGCCCGCTCAATCCGGCAAGCAATCCGTTCCCGAGCCAATACCCGAGCGTACCGGGAATGAACAGCACCGAGGCGGCGCCGAGGGCGTTCATCGCGGCGGAGATTCCCATCGCCGCCGCATAGCCTTTGCGGTCGGCGAGAAGGCCGCCGAGCGGCGCGCATACAGCGGTAAGCACGATGGCGGTCGACCACGTAAAGCCGAGAAAGTCCCGCTCGACGCCGAGATCGGCGGTAATTTCCGGCTGGAAAAAAGCGATGACGATGCGGCCCAGCGAGCCTGCGAACGTAAAGCACCACAAGACGGCCAGAAGCAGCCAGGCGAATTTCGGTTCCTTGAACAACATGGCGGTTCCCCCTCTGTTTTGTTGTTATCATAGCGGTTCGGGAGATTGGGCGCACCAGCCAATTGGAGGAAATTTTGCCCATCCAATTCATGAAGGCGATATAATCAAACAAAAGGGGGGATGATCATGTTCTGGAAACCGAGTCCATCCGGCTCAGATGCCGTCTATATCCAAATATGCCGGCACTATGAGGAGCAGATCCGCAGCGGTCTGCTGCCTCCGGGCTCGAAGCTGCCGGCGGAACGGGATCTTGCCCTCCGGCTGGCGGTCAACCGCAGCACGGTCCAGGCGGCATACGGCGAGCTGAGGGCGCTCGGTCTCGTCCAGTCGCGCCCGGGAAGCGGGACGAGCGTCAGCGACTCGATGTGGGAGCAGGGGGAGCGGCAGCCGGATTGGATCCGCTATTTGAGCCGAAGATACAATCCTTCTAGCCGGCTGCAGGAGGCCGTCAACGAGGCGCCTCGAGAAGGCGTGATCGACCTCACCCAAGGAGAGCTGCATCGCAGCCTGATGCCTCTGGAGCTGATGGAGCGGCTGTCGGGAGAGCTTGATTGGAGCCGGCCGTTCAGCTACAGGGACGATCCGCAGGGCGATTGCGGCTTGAGGGAGGCTCTCGCCTCCCATCCGCGGATCGGTCCTTCGCTGGCAGCGAAGCCGGATGAGCTGCTCCTGACAGGCGGCGTCAAGCATTCGCTCGGCCTAATCGCGAGAGCGATGCTGGAGCCGGGGGACGCCGTAGCGGTCGAAGGTCCGTCCTATCTGTACGCGATGGGCGTATTCGCGGCAGCCGGCATCTACATGGTCCGGCTGCCGGTCGACAAGGAAGGCCTCACGCCGGAAGCGATACCGGAGCTGTACCGCCGCCACCGGATCCGGCTTGTCGTTACGAATCCGACGTTCCAGAATCCGACCGGATCGACGCTGTCGCTGGCGAGACGGCTGCAGCTCCTCGCCATCTGCACCGAGCTCAGGCTGCCGATCATCGAGGACGATCCCTACTCCCTGCTCGGCAGGCCGGGCTGGACGGCGCTTCCTTCGCTGCGCTCGCTGCCCGGCGGCAGGGAGCGGGTCCTATCCTGCGGCACATTCTCGAAGATCGCCACTCCCGGCATGCGGACAGGCTGGATCGCGGCGCCAAGGGCGCTGATGGCGGCGCTGATGGCCGCGCGCCACGCCTCGGGCTTGACGACCAGCCATCCGGGTGAACGTCTGGGAGCGGCGCTGCTGGGCAGCGGCCAGTTCGATACCAGGCTGGAGACCGTCCGGGCGGCTCTCGAACGCAGAAGACAGGCGGCCGCGGAAGCCGCGGCGGCCAGCCTTGCTCCGCATGCGGCCATCCAGGCGGCGCTTCCGGAGGGCGGCTTTTATATCTGGCTGAAGCATGGCCTGGCGCGCTCCGGACTGGAAGTGCTGCAGGAATGCATGGAGCAAGGTGTCGCCGTCAGTCCCGGGGAGCTGTACGGGGAACGTCCCGGCTGGATGCGCATCAGCGTCGCGACGGCCGAAGAGGACATGATCGCCGAGGGAATACGGCGGGCAGCCGCTGCGTTGGAGCGGCTGGCAGGCAAGGAATGCCATAGGAACAAGAACAATCGGGGCCGGAGGGAGGATCGGGGATGACACGAATTGTATGGGTCGAGGACGAGCGGGAGCTGGCGGAGCAAGGGGCTGCGTATTTGCGCAGAGAAGGCTGCGAGGTGCATACGGCTGATTCGGCAGAAGCGGCGATCGTCCTGATCGAGCAGGAGAAGCCGCAGCTGCTGCTTGTGGATTGGCTGCTGAAGGGCGGCGGAACGGGTCTCGACTTATGCCGCCGCAATGAAAGGCTGTGGCAGCTGCCGATCCTGATG
The DNA here is from genome assembly GCF_000469945.2 of Paenibacillus sp. P22. Lineage (NCBI taxonomy): Bacteria > Bacillati > Bacillota > Bacilli > Caryophanales > Paenibacillaceae > Paenibacillus > Paenibacillus sp. P22. The sequence goes on from NZ_CBRA020000283.1 coordinate 3,436, forward strand.
GTGACGGCGCGAAGCGACGAGTTCGACCGCATCCTGGCGCTTGAGATCGGCGCGGACGATTATATCCAGAAGCCGTTCAGCCTGAGGGAGCTGCATGCCCGGATCAAGGCGGTGCTTCGCCGAGCCGGAAGGATGAAGGAAGGAGAGGGCTCGCTCCCGGCTAAGACGGAAGGGCTCGTCCGCGGCGACCTCTCCATCTCTCCGGAGCGGTTCGAAGCCAGCGTCGGAGGGGCTCCGGTGGAGCTGACCCGAACCGAGTTCGCGCTGCTGCTGAAGCTGGCCTCTCATCCCGGAAGGGTATTCACCCGGACGCATCTGCTGGAGGAGGCTCTCGGCGAAGCGTACGCAGGGTATGAGCGGACGATAGACAGCCATATCCGGAATTTGCGGCGCAAGCTCGGCGACGATTCGGCCGAGCCTCGTTATATCGGGACGGTATACGGCGTCGGATATCGCTTCCTTCAGGAAGAGAGGCGCGAATGAAGGCGCGCTCCCTGTCCCGAGCTGCCTGGCTGCGGACAGCCTGCGGCTCGGCCGCTGCGGCGATAGCGGCTGCTGCCGTGCTGGTAGGGACGCCGAAATCGTCGAAGGAGCCTGACGAAGCGAAGCGGCTCGCTCTGTACTGGAGCGGCTATGCTTCTGCGTATGCCGGCTTGCACGGTTCGGCGGACGGCATGGAGGAGGCTCTCCGGCGGGATGCGGCTGCGCATCCCGCCGGGGGCGCTGTTTACTTGGAGGTTAGGACGGCCGCAGGCGAGACGATCGCTGTCGCCGGAGAGGATGGTCCTCGCGGCAGCCGTCTGTCGTCGGTCAAGCCTTTCATGCTTGACGGACGCGTGGCGGGAACGGTCGAGGCCTCCGTCGCCTCCTCTGCCGGCGGGCATGCGGCGGTATGGCCTGCCGCCGCCGGCATGGCCGCGTTCGTCTGCGCCTGGGGCCTGATGAGGCTGGAGGCCGCTCGCGGCCAGGCGTCGGCTGAGACTGTGGGCGACGAGATCATGGGGAGGATCATGCCGATGTACGAGTTTTGCAGGCCGAGGTTCGTCATTCAACGGGACATCCCCTCCGCATGGGGAATGCCCCTTCAGGTTCATAGGCTGCCGATGCTCTCAACGATAGCGCACAACCAGGTCCACCGGATATCGGCCCGCGTTGCGGCCGTACAGGGCGAGG
>NZ_CBRA020000284.1:0-4548 GCF_000469945.2 Paenibacillus sp. P22
GAAGCATGGCACTTGCAATGATCAAACCTGACGATGCTCGCACCAAGCGTAATCCGATGCCTCGCTGATGATCCGTTAATCATCAGGCGCACGGTTACGTTCCTGTAATCATGCGCCTCTATACGTTCCGCGACCGGAATGGCCGCCGCGGCAAGGATTCCTTATCTCCTTGCCTACGGGCATCCGTCGGCGAAATGCAGGGCGCACCGCTTACAGGCGGCGCGCCTTTTTTGATGGACATCGGGCACTTTGCATCACGCTGGAGAGAGAAAATGACAGAGCTTGTTCAGGCACTGCGGGTAAGAGCGGATTGCGGCTCGAGCCTAAAGCGGCCCTTAAAGGCTCAAAGGATTGGGGAGGTGTCCAATGTTCAGTGTAATAGGCAAGCTGGGCTGGTATTTCAAGATGGAGTGGCGGCGCTACTCTCTGGCTGTCGGGTTGTTGATCTTCGTCGGCTTTCTGGAGGTGATTCCTCCTCGTCTGCTCGGTTACACCATTGATGGAATCAGCCAGGGAAGGCTTGCGGATTCGACCTTTTACTGGATCGTGGGAGGCTGGCTGGCCATCACGATATCCAGCTATCTCATCACGTACGGCTGGATGTCCCGCCTGTTCGGCGGAGCCAACGTGCTGGAGCGGCTGCTTCGGGGCAAACTGATGGGCCAGTTCATGAGAATGACCCCGACTTTCTATGAGCGCAACCGGACGGGAGACCTTATGGCCCGCTCGACGAACGATCTGTGGGCGATCTCGATGACGGCCGGCTTCGGTATCCTGACGCTGGTGGATTCCACGGTGTGGATGCTGACGCTGCTCGGCATGATGGTATTCCTGATCAGCTGGAAGCTGACGCTGGCAGCTCTGCTGCCGCTGCCGATCATCGCGCTGCTGATGGCCGTCTTCGGCCGCATGATCCATGACCGCTTCATCAAGGCGCAGGACGCCTTCGGGGAGCTCAATGACGAAGTGCTTGAATCCGTATCCGGCGTACGCGTCGTCCGCGCCTATGTGCAGGAAGAGGCGGACCGGGACCGGTTCCATGCCAAGACGAACGAAGTTCTCCGCCGCAACATCGCGGTCGCGCGCGTCGACGCTCTGTTCGAGCCGGTGAACAAGATCCTGGTCGGACTGAGCTACATTATCGGCCTTGTTTATGGCGGAGTACTCGTATTTCAGGGCGAAATCACGCTGGGCGATCTCATTTCCTTCAATATCTTCCTCGGCATGCTGATCTGGCCGATGTTCGCCATCGGCGAGCTGATCAACGTCATGCAGCGGGGCAGCGCCTCGCTCGACCGCGTGGAGGAAACGCTGCACACGCCTGCGGACGTCGAGGACAAAGGCGACCTCGTCCAAGTGGAGCAGCCGGGCGAAATCATGTTTTCCGACGTCACGTTCCGCTATCCGTCCTCCAAGGAGGATAACCTCTCGAACGTCAGCTTCCGGCTGCCTCGCGGCGGGACGCTGGGCATCGTCGGGCGCACGGGAAGCGGCAAAACGACGGTTCTGAAGCAGCTCATCCGGGAATATCCGGCAGGCGCCGGAGAAGTGGCCGTGAGCGGAGTCTCCATCGATCGAATACCGCTTGACCGCCTTCTGGGCTGGTTCGGCTATGTGCCGCAGCAGCCGATCCTGTTCTCCCGAACGATCCGCGAGAATATCCTGTTCGGTGCCCATGGGGCGACGGAGGAGGATTTGGAGCGTGCGCTCGTCCGCGCGTCCTTTGCCAAGGATGTGCTGTTCCTGCCCGATGGCCTGGAAACGCTCGTCGGCGAGAAGGGCGTCGCCCTCTCCGGAGGGCAGAAGCAGCGCGTCAGCATTGCCCGGGCGCTCATCGCCGATCCGGAAATCCTGCTTCTCGACGATGCCCTATCGGCCGTCGATGCGAAGACGGAGGCCGAGATCATCGAGGGCATCCGCACGGAGCGGGCAGGCAAAACGACCATCATTACGACGCACAGGCTGTCGGCCGTCCAGCACGCCGATCTGATTCTCGTTATGGAGAACGGCAGGATCGTGGAGGAAGGCACCCATGAGCAGCTGCTGCAGCAAGGCGGCTGGTACCGGGAGCAATACGATCGGCAGCAGCTCGAAGCATTCGTTGAATCATAATCGCAAAGAAGGTGAAAACAAGTGAATCAACCGAAAACAGGCAAGCGGCTGCTGCAGTACGCCCTCCTATTTAAAAAACAAATCGTGTTAGCCCTTATTCTGCTCACCTTCGCGGTCTGCGCCGAAATGGTCGGTCCGCTGCTCGCAAAGCGAATGATCGACAACAATATCCTCGGCATCGAGAAGCCTTGGATTTCCGTGGAATCGGCGGCAGACGGGAGCGTCCCCTACAACGGGAGCCTGTACGTCCGCTCCGACCGTGCGGACAGCCTCAAGAGCAGCGGCCCGCAGCTGAACATCGTGCAGGAAGGCAGCAAGTTCTACGCGATCGAAGGAACGCTGCCGGAAGGCAAGCGCAAAGTGGAAAACGGCGAGCTCCTGCTGACTTCGGCAGACGGGAGCAAGCACGCTTATCCCGCCGCCAGCATGTCCCGCGATGAAGTCTATGCGTTCTACAAGCCGGAGCTGAATCCGCTTCTCGTGCTTGCTGCCGCTTACTTCGGCCTGCTGGTCATCGCAGCCATCTTCACCTACGGCCAAAAGCTGCTGCTGCAGACGACTGCGAACCGCATCGTACAGCGCATGCGCGAGGATGTATTCGCCCATACGCAGCGTCTTCCGGTCCAGTATTTCGACAATCTGCCCGCAGGCAAGGTCGTGTCGAGAATTACGAACGACACGGAATCGATCCGGGAGCTGTTCGTCGCCGTGCTGGCCAACTTCTTCTCGGGCATCGTCTATATGGCGGCGATTCTGGGCGCCTTGTTCATTCTCAGCCCTACCGTAGCCTGGTTCGCCATACCGGTGTTTCCGATCCTCTTCATCTGGATCGTCTTCTACCGCCGCCTGGCCGGCCGCTACAACAGCGTCATCCGCGCGAAGCTCAGCGACATCAACGCCATGATCAATGAATCGATCCAGGGGATGAGCATCATCCGAGTCTTCCGCCGCGAGCGCAGCACGGCGCAGGAGTTCAAGGAAATGAACGATGAGTTCTACTCCTTCCAGATCAAGCTGCTCAAGCTGAATTCGTGGACCTCACACAACCTTGTGAACGTCGTGCGGAACCTGATCTTCCTGGCCGTCATCTGGATGTTCTGGGGAGGGGAGCTTGGAGCGGCCGTAACCGTGGGCATCATGTACGCCTTCATCGATTACATGAACCGCATGTTCCAGCCGATCGTGGGCATCGTGAACCAGCTCACCAATCTGGAGACGGCAAGGATATCGGCCGGACGGGTGTTCGAGCTGATGGACGAACCGGGAACGGAGGTTTCCACCGGTTCAATGCCCCGCTATCGAGGAGAAGTCGCTTTCGAGGACGTGACTTTCGCCTACAAAAAAGACGAGAACGTTCTGCGCAACATTTCCTTTACCGCCGCGCAGGGACAGACGGTCGCCCTCGTCGGGCATACCGGCTCGGGCAAAAGCTCCATCCTCAACCTGCTGTTCCGGTTCTATGATATCGAGCATGGCCGGATTACGATCGACGGAATGGACGTCCGCGACGTTCCGAAGCAGCAGCTGCGCCAGCATATGGGCATCGTGCTGCAGGATCCGTTCCTCTTCACCGGCACGATCGCTTCCAATGTCAGCCTGGGCAACCCGGACGTTACGCGGGAGCAGGTCGTGCAGGCGCTGCGCGACGTAGGCGCGTACGAGATGTTCATGCGTCTGCCGCATGGCATCGACGAGCCCGTCATCGAGAAGGGCAGCACGCTGTCTGCCGGACAGCGCCAGCTGATATCGTTCGCCCGCGCGCTTGCCTACAATCCCGCCATCCTCATTCTGGATGAAGCGACGGCGAGCATCGATACCGAGACCGAGGCGGTCATCCAGAAGGCCCTTGGCGTACTCAGCCAAGGCCGCACGACGTTTGTCATCGCGCATCGTCTCTCTACCATAAGGGAAGCCGATCAGATCCTCGTGCTGGACCGCGGACGCATCGTCGAACGCGGCAATCACGATAGCCTCATGCAGCAGGGCGGCAAGTACTACGCCATGTATCAGCTGCAGTCGGGAAGCCCGGCTTCGGCGCAGGTATCCTGAGGTCTTTTCTTATAGAAGTTTTCGAATAGAAGGTGTTTTCATTCAAAAGGGGCGCTGCCCCTTTTTTTAATGCCGTTTTAAAGCTCGGCAGAGCGCTTGAAGCCGGCAAGTACAAGGACTGGAGCTTCTGCTGCACAGACCTCGGCAACTAATGAAGAAGGGGCAATATGGATTCCAAGGAGATGGATTTCGAATCTTGAATTGGATAAATGAATGGAAAGCGGGATATAATTTAAAAGCTTTTCGTCTTTTTTTTAAAAAAAGGGGTTGCGCAATCGTAGGTGTCCATGGTATATTCTAATTCCGGCCGAGAGATACACGGCACGGACGCGAAAAACGGACAAGCAGTACCGGCGATCGYAMCTGWATYCAGAAGCTTTTACCGAA
>NZ_CBRA020000285.1:0-3487 GCF_000469945.2 Paenibacillus sp. P22
GACCGACGGAGACAGGTCGAGGGAAGACAAGTCCGACGGAGACAGGCCAAGCGAAGACAGGTCCTGGAAAAACAGGTCGGGCCAGGGCGGGCCCGGCAAAGGGGATTCTGAAGAAGCGGGTTCCGGCAAAGGGAATCCGGAGAAGGGCAAGTCCGGAAAGGGCAAATCCGGCAAGGGCAGGCAAGCCGGAAACAACTCCGCCCCCGGAACGAACGGAGATGCGCTGGAGCCGATTCCGGACGATATCGAGGAATTCGTCGAGCGCCTAAAGGAGGAGGCCGGCTACAAAACGAGCTTCGACGTCATTGTCCGGCAGATGACTTTAGGAGGCAAAAAAACGGCTTTTTTCATGCTCAACGGACTTTCAAGCGGCCAGCTCATGACCGAGATCCTCGAACGTCTCACCTTCCTGCAGGCGGACGCGGTGACGTCGCATGCGCTGGAATCGTTCATGAACCTCTTCGTTCCGGCTGTGCAGGTCGAGCAGGAGAAGGACTGGAACATGATGATGACGGGCGTGCTGAGCGGCTCGACAGGCATGTATATCGACGGGGAATCGACGATGCTCATCATCGACACGAAGATGTTCCCGATGCGCGGCCCGGAGGAGCCTTCGCTGGAGCGCGTCGTCCGCGGCTCTCGCGACGGATTCGTCGAGACGATGCTGATGAACGTGTCTCTAGTGCGCCGCAGGCTGCGGGACCCGATGCTCCGCCTGGAAAACATCCGGGTCGGAGAGCGGACGAGGAGCGACGTCTGCGTCGCTTATATTGAAGACATCGCGGACAAGGAGCTCGTTGAGTCGATCCGCGATAAAATCACGGCCGTCAAGCTCGACGGCATTCCGCTCGCGGACAAGCAGCTGGAAGAAGCGACGGTCAAGCGCGGATGGAACCCGTATCCGCTTGTCCGGTATTCGGAGCGCCCGGATGTGGTCGCCGCGCATCTGCTGGAAGGCAATGTGGCCGTATTCGTCGACACCTCTCCGAGCGTCATGATCCTGCCGACGACGTTTTTCGATCTGGTCCAGCATGCGGAAGAGAACAGGCAGACGCCGTTCATCGGAACGTATTTGAGATGGCTCCGGTTTTTCGGCATCATGGCTTCCCTGTTTCTCGTCCCGATCTGGCTGCTGTTCGCCATGAATCCGCATCTTCTCCCGCCGTCCCTTGCGTTCATCGGACCGGCCAAGCTCGGCAAGCTGCCGCTGTTCGTCCAGTTCCTGCTGGCGGAAGCGGGCATCGACCTCATGCGGATGGCCGCGATCCATACGCCTACGCCGCTGGCGATGGCGATCTCGCTCGTATCCGCGATACTGGTCGGGGATATCGCCGTCCAGACCGGCCTTTTCATCAACGAGGTCATTCTGTACATGGCCATCGCCGCCATCGGCATGTTCGCCACGCCGAGCTACGAGCTCAGCCTTGCCAACCGGATCGTGCGGCTGCTGCTGATCTGTCTGGTGGCGGCCTTCCATATTCCCGGGCTTGTGCTGGGATGGACGGCGGTGTTCGTTCTGCTCGTCATGCAGCGTTCGTTCAACCGGCCCTACATGTGGCCGTTCATCCCGTTCGATCCCAAAGGGATGGTCAATATTATGTTGAGGATGCCGGTCATGAAAAACAAAAAGCGTCCCAACCTGCTTCGTCCGCAGCAGCGGGACAAAATGCCCGATGCGGAGGGCGGCTGAAGAGCTGCCGCTTCACGGAGCCGGCCAGGAATGCAACAAATGCAAATGAAAGGACACAAAATCCATTTCTCCTCCAAACAGGGGTCGTTTATACTTGGATCACAATGAAAAACGATTCCCTCCGGCGGAGGGCGGAAAGAAGGTGCTCTTTTCATGTATTTGCACGGAACAGCCCAAGTAAATGAACAGGGCCGCCTGGAAATCGGCGGCTGCGATACGAAGGATCTGGCGGAACAGTACGGCACTCCGCTCTATATTGTGGATGAGGCTCTTGTGCGTCAGCGTGCAAGGGAATATGTCGACGCGTTCAAGGCTTCCGGATTCAAATTCCAGGTCGCCTACGCAAGCAAGGCGTTCAGCACCGTCGCGATGTGCGCGATTGCCGAGCAGGAAGGAATGTCGCTCGACGTCGTATCGGACGGCGAGCTGCACACGGCGCTGCAAGCCGGTTTCCCGGCTGAGCGCATCCACTTCCACGGCAACAACAAGACGCCTTTCGAGATCGAGATGGCCATCGACGCCGGCATCGGCTGCTTCGTTGTGGACAACTTCACCGAGCTTGAGCTGCTGAATGCGATCGCCGGCTCCAAAAACCGCAAAGTCAACATTCTGCTGCGAATCACCCCGGGTGTAGAAGCGCATACCCATGACTATATCTCCACGGGACAGCAGGATTCGAAGTTCGGCTTCGATCTTGCGGCCGGTGCCGCTTATCGTGCCGTAGAGGAAGCGTCCAAGCTCGAAAATCTCGTGCTCCTGGGCATTCACTCCCATATCGGCTCCCAAATCTTCGAAGTGGAAGGATTCCGCATGGCAGCTGCCAAAGCGGCTGAATTCTCTGTCGAAGTCCGAGACAAGCTGGGCCATATTTTCCGCGTCATCAACCTCGGCGGCGGCTTCGGCATCCGTTACACGGAAGGGGATGCCCCGCTTCCGGCCGGAACTTATATCGCCGCGATCACCGATGCGATCCGCTCCAACTTCTCCGCAGCCGACTATCCGCTGCCCGAGATCTGGATCGAGCCGGGCCGCAGCATCGTCGGCGATGCCGGCACGACGCTGTATACCGTCGGCACGTTCAAGGAAATTCCCGGCGTGCGCAAGTATGTCGCCGTCGATGGCGGCATGACCGACAATCCGCGCCCTGCGCTGTATGAATCCAAGTACGACGCCGTGCTTGCGAACCGCGCTTCCGAGCCTGCGAGCGAGACGGTTTCCGTAGCGGGCAAATGCTGCGAGAGCGGCGACATGCTCATCTGGGACCTCGAGCTGCCGAAGGCGGAAAGCGGCGATCTGCTGGCTGTATTCTGCACAGGCGCCTACAACTACGCGATGGCGAGCAACTACAACCGCATCCGCCGTCCGGCCGTCGTCCTTGTCAAGGACGGCCAGTCCGACCTCGCCGTACAGCGCGAATCGCTGGAAGACATCTCCAGAAACGACCTTCTGCCGGAGCGTCTGCGCAAGGCTGGCGTCCAATCCTAGTTCGTAAAAGAAAGCAAAGCCCTTCGGAGAAACCCGCGTTTAACGTCGGGCTTCTCTTTTTTTTGTTTCCGTTCGCCTCTAGTTCTCGAGTCTCTTCGGCAGTGAGCGAAGTAGACGATTTTTTCGTCTACTGCTATGGATTTAGGGTGAAGAGGAAGGAGTAAGACGAATTTTTCGTCTTATTCAATGGAATTAGGGTGAACAGGAGCGAATAAGACGAATTTTTCGTCTTATTCAATGGATTTAGGGTGAACAGGAGTGAATAAGACGAATTTTTCGTCTTATTCAATGGATTTAGAGTGAACAGGAGCG
>NZ_CBRA020000286.1:0-3341 GCF_000469945.2 Paenibacillus sp. P22
CGAGCAGCTTCAGCAGGGCGGCGCTCTGGCCGCTGTCCGGCGCGCGCAGGCGGAACTGCGAGCTGGCCTTCGCCAGATAATCCTGATCCCCGGAGACGGGCTTCTCGGAATTGAGCAGCGCGTTGCGGACCGAATCCAGCAGCTGGCTGCTGTTCAGCGGCTTGATCAGGTAGTCTCTCGCTCCCAGGCGGATCGCCATCTGCGCATATTGGAACGTCTCATGGGCGGAGACGACGATCGTCTGCACCCAAGGCTTGATCAGCTTCGCCTGATGCATGAGGTCGATGCCGTTCATTCCCGGCATCTGGATGTCGGTGATCATGAGGTCGACTTCCTCCATGCGCAAATAATCCAGCGCCTCATAACCGTTGCTCGCCGTATGGATGTCGGTGATGCCAAGTCCCGCTCCCGCCAGAAGGCTGGCCAGCCCTTTGCAGATAAGCGGTTCGTCGTCCACGATCAATATTCGGTGCATGTCAATTGTCCTCCCCGTCTGATTCGATGCCTGCCTCGCTTGATTGATCCTGCTGATCCGGCAGCAGGATGCTTACCTTCGTGCCTCCGCCAGGCCTCGGCCCGATCGCCAGTCCATACGGATAGCCGTACCGCAGACGGATCCTCTGGTCGATGTTGCGGATTCCGTAGCCGATCGCCGGCGAGCTGTCCGTCTCCCCGAGCCAGCGCTCGATCGCGGCGTAATCAACGGCCTTGTAGCCGTTGTCCTCTACCGTCACCCGGATTCTCCCCTCTTCGTCCCGGACGGCAGCGACCCGGATGAGCCCGTCCTCTCCCATATGCTTGATTCCGTGGATGATCGCGTTCTCGATCAGCGGCTGCAAGGTGATCTTGGGGATGCCGATGCCTCCAAGCTCCTCCGGTACGTCCCACTCCATCTTGAAATCGGCTTCATATCTCCGCTGCTGAAGAGCGACATAGGCGGCGGCATGCTCGCGCTCCTCCCCCAGCGAGATGATCTCGCGGCCCCGGCTGAGACTGATCTTCATCAGCTTCGACAAGTCCTTGATCATCTCCGCCGATTCGGAATTGCCCTCGAGCGAGCTTTTCCAATAGATGCTCTCCAGCGTGTTGTAGAGCAGATGCGGATTGATCTGATGGTACAGAATCTGAAGCTGCGCCTCCTTCTGCCGGATCTCCATCTGATAGCGGTCATGGATGAGGCTGTTGAGCCTCCTCGCCATCCCGTAGACGGCGGAGATGAGGACGCCGACCTCGTCGCTGCGCGATTGCCCCGGCGTCTCCGGCACCCGCTTGCCGGGCTCGTAGCGGCGCACGAACGTCGAGAGTCGCTGCAGCGGCGTCATGAGCGAGCGCCAGAAGTAGATCATGACGATGCAGCCGAGCAGCGTATAAGCGATCGAGATGAACAGAATGACATTCTTGAGCTCCTTTTGCTGCTGGAGCAGCGATTGAACCGGGATCTCGTAGACGAGGCGCAGGTTCAGCGCATTGGCCGCGCTGACGACATAGATGTCGTCGCTGTTCACCGCATGGTAAGGCATGTCGCTTCTGGCGGATCGGGCCGCGCGGACGACCTCTTCGGGCAGCTCGACCTTGGTGCCGAGCTTGCCCTGGACGGTGGAGGACATGATCGTGCCCTGGCTGTCCGTCAGGAACATCTCGCCGTCGGGCAGATTGACCGAGCGCAGCGAGTCGACGATCTTGCTGTCCATCTTGTACGCGACCAGGACGCCGATGACGTTCCCTTCGCCGATGTTGTTGACCGCGCGGATATAGGCGAGCGTCTTCTCCTTGCTGAAGGCGGTGTTGTTGTCGATGACCTGCATGAAGCCGAGTCCCTTGTTCTCGACCGCCTTGTCGTACCAGGCCGGCTTGTTGTCGGAATTGAGGAAGTAGACGCCGTTCTGCGTCATTTGGATGGAGGGGGCGAAATAGAACTCGCTCGAGGGATCGTACACATAAAGGGAATAGTAGATCGGATTTTCTCCATCCGTTCCGGTCGAATAAACCCGCAGCAGCTTGTCCATCGCCGCGTATTTCTTGACCCGGTCCAGCACCGGCTCCAGGCTGCCCGGCACGATGGCCTGCGTCGCGGGATTCTGGATGATCGTCGTCGTGATCCGGTTGATATTGTCCATATCCTTGTCGATGATGACCAGATTCTGCTTGTTCAGCTCGGCATAGGCGTTCGTAATGTTGCGCTTCAAAATGCTTTCCGCTTTCATATTGCCGTAGACGAACAGCCCCAGAATCGGAATGGCCATCATCAAAAACAGCAGGATCATCTGCATTTTCACGCTGAGCCTGGTAAGGGGATTGTTCATGGTCCATGCCTCCGGAATAAGTCGGTATTCCCGATTATGGGACGAACGGCAGGGGAATTCAATGTTTTTTTGGCCTGGACTAAGGAAAATAAAAGCAGAGCATACTAGTCCTGTTATTCATGCACGCCTCAACGAAAGAGCTCAAAGGAGTGATGAAGCCTGACAACCTCGGTCCTTTTGGAATACGCCTGGGTGCTTCTGGTGCTGATCGGCCTGGAAGGAATTCTGGCTGCGGACAACGCGCTGGTCATCTCCATCATGGTCAAGCATCTCCCGGAAAAGGAAAGGAAAAAAGCTCTGTTCTACGGGCTCGGAGGAGCTTTAGTCTTCCGGTTCGCTTCCCTGTTCATCATCTCCTTCCTCGCTCATGTCTGGTACGTGCAGGCGCTTGGAGCCGCTTACCTGCTGTACATTGCGATCAGCCATATGGTCAAGCGGCTGTTCGTCAAGCAGGACAAGCTTAAGAAGGAGGCCGAGAAGAAGCCCGAAAACTTCTGGGTGACGGTGCTCAAGGTCGAGCTGGCCGACATCGCCTTCGCGGTCGACGCCATTCTCGCGGCTGTCGCACTGGCGATCACGCTGCCGGCGACAACGCTGCCCCGGATCGGCGGCCTCGACGGCGCCCAATTCATCCTCATCCTGACGGGCGGCATCGTCGGGCTGGTCATCATGAGGTTTGCCGCTACTTATTTCGGCAAGCTGCTGGTGGAGCGGCCCGGGCTGGAGACGGCCGCCTTCGCCATCGTCGGCTGGGTCGGCATCAAGCTCGCGGTCTACACGATCGGCCACTCCGATGTCGCCCTCATCAGCTCGAGCTTCCCGAAAAGCGGGTTGTGGAAGGGCATCTTCTGGACAGTGCTCATCCTGATCGCCGTCGTCGGCTGGTTCGCTTCCAAGCCGAAGGCAGGCAGCAGCGGCGGCAGCGACGATCGCGGCGGSMRYACGATTAATCTGGAGGATGTATTCATTTCTTTCAGGCGCGTGATGCAGGCGGCAGGAATGGGGGCATACCAATCATTGGAGAGGTCGTCGGCGGTA
>NZ_CBRA020000287.1:0-3626 GCF_000469945.2 Paenibacillus sp. P22
GAATCCCGAGCAGTCGAATCCTGCCGTAGTCGTGCCCCCATACTTGTAGGGTGGGCAAGCTCCTTTGCAGACATGTTTTATTCTCTGGTTTCATTCTAGGGGATTACAGCCTAAAATGAACATATACAATATCGTTAGAACATGAACGATTTGCTCGGAATTCCAAGGGGAGGGTTTCTTTTTGGACACATCTTTGCTTATCTGCGACTATTCCAATCATTATAAACCCTTTACTCAGGACTTGAAGAGCGGACTGCAGCATTACCTATTCCGCCTTCAGACCGAAGGCTCCTGCCGGGTGTTCACCGGCGGCCAAGAGTATATCCTGAACGGAGGCGACCTGCTGCTGCTCCGGCCCGGCGACGATTACCATCTCGTCGTGGAGGAGCCTTTAAGAAAGGGACGCTTGTCCAGCGCAGATTATTACTTGTTTTGCCAAGGCTCCTGGATTGATCTCTGGTGGGATCGCAAGGTCCGCCCGACGGTCAGCCGGGTCGGATCCGACGACAATCTGATCGGCTTGTGGCGCAGCCTTATGCTGGAGAAGCGCCGGGGCTCAATGGAAGGAAATGACGAGCTGAAGGATGTTCTTCTGCGCAGCCTCTGCCTGTCTATCGATCGGGCCATCGCCGAGAATGTCCAGACGGACCGCAAGGGCATGGCGACACTGAAAATCAAGAGATTCATCGAAGAGCATGCCATGGCCACCTTCAAGCTTGAGGAAGCCGCCGCTTACGGAGGCCTCAGCTTGTCGCGGGCCGTCCGGCTGTTCAAAGAGCATTACGGCAAGACCATGATCCAATACGCGATTGAAATCCGCCTCAATGCCGCAGTGGAGCAGATCAAGTACGGCGAGCTTAAACTGGAGCAGATCGCCGAGGCTTGCGGCTTCGCCAGCTACTCTTATTTTCACCGGGTGTTCCGCGCCCGCTTCGGCATCTCGCCCTACCTTTATCGCTCCAGGCAGTCGCTGGCCGGATTGGAGCTCGAACGGGACTAACATGCCTTTTTATGGCTTTTCAGACCGCTTCATTTCTTCTGGGGTCTCTTTATTTGTTTTTTTCAGCATCCTTTTTTTCACATCGTAGATCGCGATACCAAATCTCATATAACAGTCGTGTTTCTTACTCCCTCTGTCTTGTCTGCCAGCCAGTTGATAATTTCATCGCAAAACAACGTCAGCACTCCTTTGAAAATCTAAAAGTGTCTTAAAACGCTAAAACCAACCGAACCAGAGAGCATATTATTCTGCTTTCCGTATAACCTCCTCATAATATAAGGAGTTTTAAGGGGAGGATTTACAACCGCTGACTAAAAAAATATTGTACAGACGCTGTGATTGAAATAAAGAAGGCTGCCGAGATTCCCCGGCAGCCTCAGCCGGATAAGCCCCGGCATGGTGTCCTTCTTTTTTCTTTTTATATTAAATTCTGACGAAAACCTCCCTTCTTGGGGGGCGGTTCATTGAGCTAACGTATCCCGTTAGCTTATTCATTAGGGCCTTTAACTTATCTTCAGATTGAACCACTTACAATATTTCAAAAATAACATTTCATTAAGGTTATCATCAGTCATGCATATTATCTTTTCCAATGAATGCTTATAAAACTCCAACAAATCTGTCTCAATGGCTTGTAGCATATTAATTAAGTCATTTCGGTTATATTCTATATAAAACATTTTCTGTAATTCTTGCTCCGATAAATCTTTTCTCATTGTGCCAGAATAATCGTCAGACCAAACTCTTACCAAATCATTTACGTATTCCAAAGTGGGGAATGGATCATGACCAAGCCATACATCCTTTTTGCTTATGACCGCTTCAAGCACGTCTCTCCAATTCTCAAGCCCACAACAACAACTCGGAAGTATTACATTATTTTTATCCTCAAAGGCTATTCCACCACTTATTGCAACTTCATCAATGGTTATGAGTTCATTTAATACCTCAGCAGGCTTTCTATCCACATCTACGTGGTTATACCCGCATACCAACGTAAAAAACAGGGCGGCATCTTCCAACGTAGAAGATTTGGAAAGATAAATGGTTTCCCTGTATTCAATTTTTGATAACCAAGGGGGCTGCTCAAAATATGGATCTTGTATTACAGCACTAACTCTTCCCATGATTTTAACTCCTCATGATTTAATGTCTAAATACAGATTACCATACTTTCGCTTTAACCCATTTCACTATCCTTCCCGTTATCTCAATGAACAAAAACAATAATGACGTATAACAGAGCCTTTCTTTTTAGGCTATGTTATATCTCATTGTTAATTATCAGCCAAAAAATAAACGCCCTTAAAGGGCGGTTTAATAAGTTATCGTGCCTCGTTAGGCGGATGACGTAAGAGAGAATTACTCCATATGTTTAAAATTTTTATCATCCTTACCTTCCATAGGAGCAACGCCATTTTGTGTTATTTCTTTTTTTTCTGATTTATAGTTATATTTATAACCATAAATTACGTTCGGCTCATCGTTAAAAACTACATTAATGGCGTAGGGACCTCCGAACTTGCCTTCTCCTGATTTATTATAGTTAACTTCAATATTAAACTCATTTTCTTTGTAGCCTTTTGAAATAAGATGAGCGACCACTTTCTGTTTAACCGATTGTTCAGATTCTGATGGTCCAGAAAATAGATTGCAACCAGTTGAACCCATACTCATTGCCAAAAAGATAAGTAGCAAAGCAGCATTTCTCTTAAGTATCATGCATTTCTTTTCCCCTCAACATTTTTTGTATTTTCAATGGGCGCCGAGGCTCGTGCTTTAAAATCGTTTCATTATCAATCTCCGTTGAGTAGCTGCATTCATAATAAAAAAAACGTATCAACAATGAAGGCTAACATAGCTTCTTTTTAAAGAATGAAGAAGATCAAAGCTTCTCCGAACATCAGAACGAAAAGGGAAACCAGATATTCTTTGGACGGCTTTCGATACTTCCAGTTGATAAAGGTCTGAAAGCCCTGGCCGCAGAAAAGAATCGCCATCCAGAGCCACTTCTTGCTGATGGCCTGATCATGTAAAAGCAGCAGAAAGACAAAGGCGAATGCCAGCAGCACGAAAATCGTTTTTCCCCAAGCATCCGCTCTTCTGCCTGATCCTATGGGCATGTCTTTATCGACGTGATTTCTGAGGCCGGTTTAGTTCCTTAAATTGTGTTCCTTTTCATATTCCCTATTTCTCTCCGCGAGCGCTTTTTTATATGTTGCCGCTGCATGTGTGAAATAAAGTTCAATCAACAAAATAAGGCTGCCCCCAATCATAAACAGGATGGAAATAAGGTTTGCCGCATATCCTCCCGTTTCTCTCAACGCTGTTCCATATTTCCCCGGAGGTGTCGACCATCCCGTAATGTGGGGAAGATACATTGCCGCCGCAAGATGTACCCCTAAATAAAGCAGAACTCCGCTTAACAGAATAAATCCGCCTGCAAAAATCCTTTTCACTCTTTCCACAACCTTTCCAACTAGAATCCCGCAGGCACAATCGACCGCAGGTGAATGAAGCCAAACCTCATTCGAACCTAAGACCGGAATGTGAGTGGGCCGGATCCTTTATGCTTACTCCGCTGCTCTCTCCGTCCAAGATGCTCGTACATAACCTATTTTCATTC
>NZ_CBRA020000288.1:0-5940 GCF_000469945.2 Paenibacillus sp. P22
TCCGCAGCGGCGKGTCCCGCGCTCACGAAGCCGGCCCGCAAGATGAATTCGGATCGTTATGCGAAGCTGATGCAAGCCGCCGCGGATGCAGCGGAGCCCTGCCCGGCGCCGGCTCTCTCCGCGCAGCTTCCCGAAGAGGCGAATAGCTGATGGGCTTCCTGTCCGTCATCGGCGCTGCCCACGGCTGGGTTAGGGAAAGAGTGCAGCCTGGCGACGCCGTCATCGACGCGACGCTCGGCGGCGGAGCGGATGCCCGCTTCCTGGCGGAGCTGGTCGGACCTCGCGGCAAGCTCATCGGATTTGATGTCCAGGGTGATGCCATCCGCCGGACCGAGGAGCGGCTCGCTCCGCTGGGAGACAGCGGCAAGCTGCCGGCGGTCAGCCTGCATCTGCGCAGCCATGCCGAGATGGGCATGGCGGTGCCGGATAGGGACCGCGGCCGGATCGCCGCCGTTCTGTTCAATCTCGGCTACCTGCCCGGCGAGGGCTCCGACCGCAGCATCGTGACGCAGCCCGCTTCCACCCTTGCCGCCATGGAGGCGGCGATGGAGCTGCTTCGTCCGGGAGGCGTTCTCGCCTGCGTGCTGTACCCCGGCCATCCCGGCGGCGAGGCGGAAGCCGATGCCGTCCTGGCCTGGGCATCCGCTCTTCCGTCCGGCCGCGCGCAGACCGTCCTGTACCGGATGGCGCAGAAGCGCTCGGCGCCTTATGCGCTCGGCATCGAGAAACGGCAACTAACTTAAGGAGGCAGATGAACAAGATGGCAATCCGCAAATTGGAGCATGTCGGCGTCATGACCGCATCGCTCGAAGCATCGATCGACTTCTACAAGCAGGTGCTTGGCATGGAGCATACGTACACTCTTCCCCACTCCGACGGCAAGATCCGCCTGGCGTTCCTGAGATTTCCCGGCTCGGAGGAAACGGAGCTGGAGCTCATCGAGGGGTATGACGACAGCCTTCCGGCTGAAGGCAAAACCCACCACATCGCGTTCACCGTCGATGACGTGGAGGGCGAATTCGCCCGCATCAAGCGCATGGGCATTCCGCTGAGGGACACCGAGCTGACGACGCTTCCGAACGGAGCACGGTACTTCTTCTTCTACGGTCCCGACGGAGAGCTGCTGGAGCTGTTCCAGCCGGGAACCCGTCCCGAATAACCCGATCCATTCATAGACCCCGAGAAATCATACTTAGCAGATAGAGAACAGGAGCGGATGAACGATGACTGTCAACCCTTATCCATTGCAATTCAAACCTGAAATGAAAGAACGCGTATGGGGCGGACGGGCGCTGGAGCAATTCGGCCTGGAGCTTCCGGAAGGCCATATCGGCGAAGGCTGGATGATTGGCGACCACCCGAACGGCACGACCAAAGTGCTCGGCGGGCCGCTGGACGGGCTCGGCCTGGACGAGATCCGCGAGCGGTACGGACGGGAATGGTTCGGCAGCAAGGGCTTCTCCGAGAAAAACGGCCGTTTCCCGCTGCTGATCAAGCTGCTCGACTGCAATGACAATCTGTCCGTGCAGGTCCACCCTACCGACAGCTACGACCGTCTCCCGGCCGGCGAGCTTGGCAAGACCGAGATGTGGTACATTCTCGACGCCAAGCCGGGCGCCAAAATCATCTACGGCCTCAAGGAAGGCATCGACCGTACCGGACTGCAGCAGGCCATCGACGAGGACCGCGTCATGGACGCTCTGCAGGAAGTGACGGTCAAGGCGGGCGACGCCTTCTACATTCCGGCGGGAACCGTCCACGCCCTGTGCGCGGGCGTCGTCGTGGCGGAAATCCAGCAGAACTCCGATACGACCTATCGCCTCTATGACTACAAGCGCCCCGGCCTTGACGGCCAGCTTCGCGAGCTGCATGTAGAGGATTCTCTCAACGTCATTGCCTATGAGGGAGCCGGAGCGACACGCATGAGCACGGAGGACGCGCAGCCGGGCAGCTGGCTGACGATTGCCGAATCCCCATACTTCCTGGTGGACAAAGGGGTCGTTCGGGGGGTCCTGGGAGCTCGCCACCTCCGCCGACAGCTTCGTCATCCTCGTCATTGCCGAAGGCCAGGGCAGCATTGCCTGGGGCGAAGGACAATCGCAAGCTGTCAAAGCCGGCGAATGCTTCCTGCTTCCGGCCACTCTCGGCAGCTACAAGCTGGACGGCGAGATGACCGTCATCCGCAGCCTCGTTCCCTGACCCGGGGTCAAGCCGCCATACAATCAAAGGAGCTGTACGCGAGCAGGCCATCCTGCTCCGTACAGCTCCTTTTTTTCCTGCCGGAAAAAACCGGCGGGAAGAAAAAAAGACCACCCGGCTCCCGCAACGGCGGCAAGCCGGATGGTTCTCCTATTACTCTCCGCTCAGCGGGATTGCTGTCCTCCAGCCAAGCCGATCAGCCGTCAGACGCTTACCCGGCCGCTACCGCTCCCTGACTCAAGCGCAGGCAATAAGCCGACCCGCCTCGCTTGCCGGACACTCCATACAGGACGACCAGCAGCGTGCCGGAACTGCGGTCGATCTCTCCCGTCGCCAGGAACTGCTCCAGATCGAACGGCAGCTTCTCCAGCACCGCATGCTTCTGGAGCTCCTTCTCTCCGAGGCCGAGAGCGGCGAAGGCCGGCGATACATCCTCAGGATGCTCCCCGAGCAGGCGCATCCAGCCGCCCAGCTCCTGCTTGTCCATCGTGAAGTCCCACCATACCTTGCGGGGCTTGTGGTTATGGCCCAGGAAGTAGTCGTACTTCATCAGACCTTCCACGACGTCGCGGTCAAATCCGGCCGGAGCCTCTCCGGAGTTCAGGAAGCCCTTCAGGCGGGAGAACAGATCCTCCAGCTGATGGCCGATCCGCTCCCAGCCTCTGCGCTCCCAGTAGTCGCCGTACTGCTGGAAGAAATCGAAGGCCGAAGGGAATACCCGCTCGATCAGGTACAGCAGCGTGCGGTCCATGCGATGGGCGTTCCAGTACTTCTCCAGCACGTCCTCCACCCGCTTGATCCGGATCAGGTCGGAGAACGGCATCAGGTTGTTGCCAAGAATTTCGTAAGGCGCCTGATCCGCGTACACATACCCGTATTTGTCGGCGTCGATCCGCAGTCCGGTGCCTCGCAGCATTTTAAGGAAGCCCAGCTGGAGCTCCTCCGGCCGCAGGTCGAAGACGTCGTTGAACGTCTTGCGGAACGTATCGTAATCTTCATGCGGGAGACCGGCGATGAGATCGAGATGCTGGTCGATCTTGCCCGATTCCTTGACCTTGGTCACCGTGCGCACGAGCTTGTTCCAGTTCTGGCGGCGCTGCACCGCCTCGTTGGTCACGTCGTTGGTCGATTGCACCCCGATCTCGAAGCGGAAGATGCCCGGAGGCGCATGCTCGGCGAGATAATCCAACACCTCGGGACGCATGATATCGGCCGTAATCTCGAACTGGAATACGCAGCCGCCGTGATTCTCGATCAGGAACTTGAACATCTCCAGCGCATAGTCGCGCTTGATGTTGAACGTGCGGTCGACGAACTTGATCGTCTTGGCTCCCGCCTCGATGAGGTAGAGCAGGTCGGCCTTGGTCCTCTCGATATCGAAATACCGGACGCCGACCTCGATGCTGGACAGGCAGAACGAGCAGCTGAACGGGCAGCCGCGGCTCGTCTCGAAGTAGACGACCCGATTCGCAAGCGATTCGCGGTCTTCCGGGAACCGGTGCGGACTCGGCAGCTCGGCCAGATTCAGCTTGGGACGGCCGATGTTGACCCGCACCTCCGGCCCGTTCTCCCGCAGCTTGCGATAAGCAAGTCCGAAGACAAGATGGTATTTGCCCTCGCCGTCGATTTCCTGCAGGAGATGGTGGAACGTCTCCTCCCCTTCACCGAAAATGATGAAATCGACCTCAGGCAGCTTCTCCATCCATTCGGCCGTATCGTAGCTGACTTCAGGTCCGCCCATCACGATCCGCACGTCCGGAGCGATCTTGCGCAGAATCCGGATGACCTTGATCGTCTCCTCGATGTTCCAGATGTAGACGGAGAAGCCGATGACATCCGGATTTTTGCTGTACAGATCGGATACGATGTTCATCACCGGATCCTTGATCGTATATTCGGCAATCTCGATCGGGAAGTCCTTCTCCGCATAGGCCTTCAGGCAGCGGAGCGCGAGCGAGGTGTGGATGAATTTGGCGTTGAGTGTCGTTAATACTACTTTCATGGAATCCCTCTTTGCAATCGTCATTCTCCCATTCTACCCAACTTCGGAGCGAAAAAGAAGAGAGGGCTCCCTGGAAGCCGTCTCTCCCGAGTCAAAGTCAACGAGCTATAGACGCTGAACATAGGATCCAGCCGAATCAGCCGAGCAGATGGAATGTTCCCCGGAAGCGCCGGCGTTCACCTTCAAGCCGCGATTCCTCCTATAAAAAACCTCCGGACCTGGGGTCCGGAGGCGGTATGAGTCCGATGGATCAGCCGCGAAGCTTGATGAGCATATCTTCCTTGAACTGGACATCCAGAACCGCATAACGGATGTTCCACTTGCCGTCTGCCGAAGCCGTCGCTTCGCCGGCCGCATAACCGCGCGGCTCGAAATCCACTTGCTTGCCGTACATCAGAACAAGCTGGATCTTCTCCTTAGGCAGCATGCCGTGCAGCTCGTAGGATGTGTTCGCTCCCCACATGCGGAGATCCTTCTGCATCTTGGAGCCGTAATAATCATAGAAATCCGGATTGACGTCCGCCTGGATGACCAGCCAGCCTGCCGCATCCCTCTCCGCCTTCCAGCCGGTCAGCGCCAGGTTGCCGTCGCTGCCCTGAATGCTGCCGAATTCCTTCTTCATCAATGCCGCGATTTCGTCCAGCGAAGCCCCTTCCAGACTGTCCGGCAGCGTCGGCTTGAGGAAGCCGACTTTGGCCGCATCAAACTTCGCGGTACGCAGCAGATTCTCGGCGTCCTCTGAAGAAGTCGCAAAGTTGAGGTCTGCCGTCGTGTCGTCATAGCCGGAGGTCGTCAGGCCGATGAGCTCCCCGTACTGGTTGAACAAGCCTCCGCCCGAGCTGCCATGGTCGATCGGCGTGCTCACTTGGTAATAGAAGCTTCCATCGTCATAGCCGATGTTGCTGATCAAGCCTTCCGACACGGTGTTCTGCAGTCCGAGAGGGCTGCCGATCGCTACGACGGTATCGCCCTTCTGCACGTCGTCGAAGCTTCCGAATACAATCGGAACCAGATCCATATCCTGCTTGGTCAATACGAGCGCAAGATCGTTCTTCTCATCCGTGGCGGCGACTCCCTGGATGTCGATCGAGCGGCCGTCGTTCGTCATGATCTTGCCGGACTTGGCGTCCTTCATGACGTGCAGATTCGTCAGGATGAGGCGCGGACCGGCGACAACGCCGCTTCCTTGTCCGTAATCGGTCTGGATCAGAACGACGCTGTCGTCGTTCTTGGCGACAATCTGCGCCGTCGTGAGACGCCGCGACGCGCGTTCCTTCTCGGCTTTTGCGACAGCGGCCTCAAGCTGGGCTTCCTCCGAAGAGATGCGGACGATGCGGGATTTGGCATCCCACTTCACCTCGGCTCCCATCGTCTCGCTGACGAAGCGGATCGGGACGAATGTAGTCCCGTTCAGAATTACGGCCGGGCTATCCAGCTTCACGGATTTGCCGTTCACGACGGCATGGGAAGCTCCAACCTTGAGGGACATGCTGAAGTAGCCTCCGCTGCTCGCAAGCAGCGTCCTCGTCTTGGGATCCCAGCTCAGCTCGCTTCCGAGCGCCTTGAAAATATCCTTCATCGGAACCAGGATCGATCCCTTCAGGATCACCGGACTCATCCGCACGGCAAGCTTCTTGCCGTCGAGCATAATAACGATCGGCTGAGCCTGCGCGGTCACCGCTTGGGCAGACGCCGCAGCCGCCGGAGCGGCAGGGGCTGCAAGCAAGGCTGCAGCCAGG
>NZ_CBRA020000289.1:0-4325 GCF_000469945.2 Paenibacillus sp. P22
TCCCCGTTCCTTCAGGCTTACGAAATTACCGTTTCCGAGTATGATGTGGTCAAGAAGATCGATACCAAGCAGGCATCCGCTGTCTTGCAAACGCCCCGGAAGGATGGTTGTGGCAAGCGACGATTGAAGCGGAATTCGCGAGGATTGCTAGTTTAAAAGTCTCATGCGGATGTACCAAGGATGCGTTCAGCGTTCCGGTAGAAACCTGATGGATGGCGGTCGGCTCGTTCTTCGTGTTCAGGCAAAGGATGCAGAATGTTTCCCTGTCACAGTCCCCGATGAACTGGCAAATAAGCGCTGCCGCATCCGCCGGGGTGCGGATCTTTCGGTTCGGGTAGAAAATCGAACTCGATTCGCTTACCATTCGCAGGCTAACAACCTGAACTCTTTTCGCAAGCATTCCTTGAGGGGAATCCGAGGGATCCATCGTCACAGGAAAATAGACACCCCGTCTAGCATTCCTGCGAACCACTCTTCCGTTGTGCCGGGCTGGGATCCGACGAGTGATCTGAAGTCGTAAAAGTTGTCTGAAGTATAGAATATTAAATTGCAGATAGAGTCCTTGTATAGTATCCTACAGGCACTACATAGAAGGAGGTAAATTGTTCATGAACTGGTATGAATCTTCGTTACCTGATATCAATGAAATTAAAGAACGTTTGCAAGTGATTATTCCTGAAAATGTTGATGACGCCAATTATGCCAGAAATATAACGGCAGCTCGTACTGTTTTTGTTATGCTGTATTCTTTCGCAATTGAAGGGGAAAGTGGGAGAATACGCCCTTCAACCGTGACTGTTATGACTGACAAGCAGTCAAAGAAGCAATCTCGGCTAGAAAGGGAAATGTGGCTTTCAGTAATGTTAGGGGCTAAAAAGCCAAACGACCCAGAGCGGTGGTACAGTGAAAATACTCGTGAGCCGATCCGAGATGATACCATTGCAACGCTGAAGCAGCTGGGAGCTGTTTGTGAAGTGCCTGGAATTCCAGTGACCTCATCCAAGCCAAGATATTTTCTTGCAAGAGACTTTGTTGAATTATTAAATCCGTCTCTCATTGGTGAACTGTTAGAAGTATCCGTTCGGAAATGGCAAGAACTTCATTTGGCAAAAGGGGCGCTTATTCTTCAGAGTCTGCGGGAACAAGAACGTAGAAGTCAGATTTTTGTGGAGTTTGGTCATACTAAGCATCCATTAGCTTCTGGAATGAGTTCTGTGTTAACCAAGGCAGCCGTTGAGATTTTTGCAAAGAACTTTATGGAGAAGCCCGAAGTCCTTTTGATTAGTGAATCCGCAGATAAGGTTCATTGGAAATTCGGTAAGCTTCTACAAAGTCTGCGGCTTGCGCTGAATCCCAAGAGAGCGTTGCCAGATGTTATCATAGCAGAAACTGGAAGAAAAGAATTCTGTTTAGTCTTCATCGAAATCGTTCATACAGATGGGCCGATCTCGAATGATCGGAAAAGAGAGTTGTTAGAGTTTGCTGGAGAGAGTGGCTTGCAGGAACACGAATGTACTTTTGTAACGGTATTTGCTTCAAGGTCTGATTCAGCATATCGAAGAGTTCAAGGAAGTCTAGCGTGGGGATCATTTGTTTGGTTCGCAGATGAGCCTGAGAGAATCATCCACCTGATTGATACACCAAAGCAAAGCTTGACTCTAGTGGACCTGTTGATGCTCTAGAGGTCAAAAAGCTGCCCGGTAGCAGGCAGCTTCTTTTAATTTGCTGTAACCCCTAGAGTTCTTTCAATAATTAGGTCAACCTCTTCTTGTTCCGGAAAATTTTCACCAATCAATTCGCCCATTTCTATAAGTTGGCTCTTAGTCGGATATGGCAAGCTTTTTAAGTCTCCGACGTTCACCTGAGTATGACCATTAAATTGACGAAAGTAGCGATCAATAACTGTTGAGCTCAAGTAAAGTGCTAGACCCTTGGCTAATTCAAGGGGCAGACCAGTATTATTGGTATGGAAATAATTCACATGATTTTCAAATCCAACAAAGTCTGCTTCAATTTTCGATTGATCGTAAATGGCAGGTACAACCCTCTTTGGTTCTTCCTTTGCTGAGAAACGTTTAACGAGGACATAGTTTCCACTAGGTAAGAGCAAATTAATGGTGTCATTGTTTAAGTGAATTCCATTTGGCTTCTTAGCCGAGGAGACAGGCCAATTAATATGTCCGTTAGAAAAATGAAGTGGATATATCAATGGAACAACATCATCACCTATATCTTCATCTTCATATCTTAGATTTTCTTTTGTACGAAAGTCAACGACTCTCCCTGTGGAAACTTGTAGACCTATCTGTTCCAACGTTGACGAGATTCCTTTTAGAGCATTTTTAAGAGCAACTTCTGTTCGATCTTTTGCTAATCTGATAAACATATCCTCATCATTAGGATGGACGAGGTGGCTTTTATGGAGCCTGTAGGATAGGGATGGTGTCATCGTACCGACAGAAGTTGTAATACTTACATACCTGTTATTTTTATTTTTCTCCGCAAGATAGATAATGTTTTCCTGCAAGACATCATCTTCGCTGAAGACTTCCCTTCTTGATTCAAACAAATGTATTTTTTTAAAGGACATGTCTGAGAGAAAGTCCACTCGAAACTTAGTATAATAGGTTCCATTACAAAAGCTGCGGGGGGTGATCGCAACTAATTGGCCGGATTCAGCCAAAAGTCGTTTGCTAACCGCTACAAACCCAGTGTAAAGATTAGTTGTTTCTACTCCGATTTGTC
Organism: Paenibacillus sp. P22; assembly: GCF_000469945.2. NCBI lineage: Bacteria > Bacillati > Bacillota > Bacilli > Caryophanales > Paenibacillaceae > Paenibacillus > Paenibacillus sp. P22. Next base: position 2,746 of record NZ_CBRA020000289.1, read on the forward strand.
TTAAAAGAATTCGAGCTGTGGAATCCGCAGCAATCTTTTTATATGGCGGATTCACAATAATTGAAGTAAAGGTCGTGTTATCTTGATTAGTAATTAGTTGAAGCCCAAATTCAAGAAAGTCACGGTTTACGATTCTGGATGAAAATTCGATTCCTACTTTTTGGCAAAGTTTAGAGCAAAGATCTAGCGTCTTAGTTATGACGGGGATAAGCGCTTCATCAATTTCTACAGCCACAACGTCAATACTCACGGGTTTTCTTTTTTTTCTTGCATAGGCGTTCAATATAAGCAGCTGTCAGTATTCCTACACCTGCACCAGGATCGAGAATTTTAACATGACTCTCGTTGTTGTCAAACATCTTAGCCATAAAACTTGCTACAATTGAACTGGTAAAGAACTGTCCGAGTTCTGATTTAAGTGCTCTGTCTTTTGTCGCTCCAACTTCTCTCCGAACACGATTAATCTCAGCAAGAGTATTAATTTGTGCCAAGGCTACAATCCTCCTAATGCACACCTAGAACGAAATGCGCAGTTCCGATTTTATTATTTTACTGAATGTTGATGACCCAGTCTATGCACATGGCATCTGGAAATATTAAGGACATCTAGTTAACTGCAAAAGAAGAAGCACAACGCAAATAAGGAGTTCCTTATTACGTGTGCTTCACCTTGAGCTAAATCATACACTTGCACCTGGGCAATGTCAAGAAAAATGGGAACATTAGTTCCCGGAAGGCTAAAGGGAGTTGTTGTAAGTTAAGTTTTGATTAGCTAGCATATGGAATATTGAGGTATAATTTCAAATGTGCTATGAACACAAAAATTTGAAGAGGTGCTTTCATGTCCTTACAAGATGAAATTACTTTAATGTCAAAAGTAATCATGACTGATAGTTATCCTATGTCTATAGGAGAGCTTTCAAATATCTACAAGGATGGAGACATGGATCTTCATCCCGAATTCCAACGGATATTCAGATGGGATATAAAACAAAAGTCCAATCTAATTGAATCCATTTTACTGGGAATTCCGATTCCACCTATCTTTGTGTATCAAACCAAGGAAGGTGTATGGGATGTAATTGATGGTCTTCAGAGACTTTCTACAATTTTTGAGTTTATGGGAATTTTAAAGAGCGATGATTTAAATGGTGAAATTAAGGAAGTAGCAGCAAGTAAGTTAATTAAAACAAAATTCTTACCCTCACTTGAAGGAAAGTTCTGGGAATCAGAAGATGAAGAAAATAGCTTAGACGAGGCGCAAAGAAGATTTATTAAACGCGCAAAGCTAGATATTAAAATAGTAGAAAAATCAAGTGACCCTAATGCAAAGTATGAACTCTTTCAAAGATTGAATACAGGTGGAGCTCATCTTAGTCCTCAAGAGATTAGAAACTGTCTACTCGTTATGATTAATAGAGACCTTTATTTAGCTATTAAGGAATTAAACGAGTATGAAAACTTTAAAGATTGTTTGCCTCTAACCGACAACAATGTGGAGCAACAAAATGATATGGAAATGGTCGTCAGATTCATTGTTGCTAGGCATAGTAACCTGGATGAAATAAATAGAGAAGACA
>NZ_CBRA020000290.1:0-4586 GCF_000469945.2 Paenibacillus sp. P22
GGTTGATCGCCGCCGTCAGGACCGCTCCGAGCGCCGCCGACCATGCATTGATGCGCCATGTACCTATCACGCCTACAACTCCTTTGTGCCCTGCTGGACGGAGCGGACATGCAGGATGCCCGTGCCCGAATCCAGCTCGATCGTTCTGCCGTAGCTGCCGCCCGTATCCTCGGCGAGGATGGGAATGCCGTAGCTGGCAAGGACGGCCGTGCAGCTTTCCACATTGCGGGGGCCGATCCGCAGCGAATCATTGGCCGACAAGGCCGCGAACATTTGGGCGCCGCCGGCCATCTTGGCCGACAGACGGCCAAGGCGGGCACCCGCCTTCTGCATTTCTTCAATCAACAAGGGAAGAGCGGTGTCGGCGTATTTGGCCCGGTTGAAATCCGCTTCCCTGGCGATCGAGGAATTCGGGAGCATGACATGGGCCATTCCGCCGATCCTCTTCTCTGCATCGTACAACGTCAGCCCGACGCAGGAGCCGAGTCCCGTCGTACGGATGGCGCTGCCGTCGAGAGCGATATTGAGATCGGCCATTCCGACTTTCACGACTTGCTGCTGGATCATTCGAGCGGCACTCCTAGCGAGCGGAAGATAGTGGAGAACGATTCCGGGTCCGGAATCAGGAAGAACTGGCCATCCAGAACTTCCCCTCCGTCAAGAAATTTGGTCTCGATCAGCAGCGCTGTGTCGCCCATTTCTCCGTATTGCATAAGCCCGTACACGAGAACGGCTCCCGCCATGTCCATCGCGACGGCAGGTACGCTGGGCGCCAGGCTCAGCTTGGTGAGATCGGCCAGCGAAGATAAATAGGAGCCTGCGAGAATATTGCCGATCTCTCCGATGGCGGACAATTCCATATCCGAGTATTCGAGATCCTCTTCGACCTCCATCGCCGCAAGCCTGCGGAGCATCTTCTTGGCCGCGACCGGATTCATCAGAAAGAACAGATTGCCGGGAGCCTCGCCTTCCACGCGGAGAAACACCGCCATGACCAGCTCCTCGGCGCCTCCGGCCCGTTCCGCCACCTCCTCGAACGGCACCAGGCTCACCTTCGGCACGGCCATGTCGACCGGCTTGTTCAGCAAAGTGGACAGAGCCGTTGCCGCGTTGCCGGAGCCGATGTTGCCGACTTCCTTCAGGACATCCAGTTCGAAGTCGGCCAGCTTGTCGAGTGTGCTCAAATCGGTCAAGCCTCCATTTGCTCCAGCTGCACGATTTCGTTCTTGTTCAGCACTTCCGACAGGTTGAGCATGACGAGAAGCCTGCCCTGAGGCGTCTTGGCGATTCCGCGCAAATACTTGGCCTGGATGCCGCCGACGACTTCAGGCGGAAGGTCGATGTTGTCGGTGTTGATGTCCGTCACGTCGTTGGCGCGATCGACGACGAATCCGACCTCCAGCTCTCCGGAGCGCACGATGATGATGCGGGTCTGGTCCGTCGATTCCGTCTCCTCCAGCCCGAAGCGGCCCCGAAGATCGATGACCGGAACGACGACGCCGCGCAGGTTGACGACTCCCTTCACGAAGGCAGGCGTCTTGGGCACGCGAGTGACCGGCATGAGCCTTTCCACCGTCTTCACTTTATCGACCTCGATGCCGTATTCTTCTTCTCCCAGCGCAAACACGATTACTTTCAGTTCTTCTCCCATATCCGTTTGCCTCCTCCGATAGATTATTTGAACAGGGCGTTCGGATCGATGATGAGGGCGACCTGGCCATCGCCGAGAATGGTCGCTCCGGATACGGCCGGAATCTGGCCGAGATAACCGCCCATCGACTTCAGCACGATCTCGCTCTGGCCGATGAAGTCGTCCACGATGACTGCCGCCCATTTGTCGCCTTTGCGGATGACAAGATACTCGCTCTCCAGCTCTTCTTCTTCGTTGAAGTCGGCTGTTTCAAGCACACTGCCGAGAGATACGAGCGGAATGACCGCATTGCGGTATGTAATCATCCGGCTGCCATGCACGTTCAGGATGCTGTCCCGGCTGAGAATGCCGGTCTCCACGATGGAAGAAAGCGGAATGGCGTATTTCTCCGAGCCGAGCTTGATCAGCATCGCGGTGATGATCGACAACGTGAGCGGGAGCTGGATGCTGAATTTGGAGCCGATGCCGGCCTTGGATTCGACCGATACGTTGCCGCCCAAGGAAAGGATTTTCGAGCGGACGACGTCGAGTCCGACCCCGCGTCCCGAAATGTCCGAGATCGTATCCGCCGTGCTGAAGCCGGGCGCGAAGATCAGGTTGTTGATTTCGTCCTGTGTCATCCGCGCCGCTTCCTGCGCGCTGAGCACCCCGTTCTCGACAGCCTTGGCCTTGACCTTCTCGGAATTGATGCCCCTTCCGTCTTCCTCCACCTCGATAAAGACGTGGTTGCCGCTATGATAAGCCCGCAGGAATATCGTGCCGGTCTCCGGCTTGCCTGCTTCCAGGCGGCCATCCGTCGTTTCCAGGCCATGGTCGAGGGAGTTTCGGAGCAGATGGACGAGAGGATCGCCGATCTCGTCGATGACCGTCCGGTCCAGCTCGGTGTCGGCGCCGACGATGACGAGATCAACCTTTTTATTCAGGTTTTTGGCCAGATCCCGCACCATGCGGGGGAACCGGTTGAAGACGGAATCAATCGGAACCATGCGGAGCTTGAGCACGATGTTCTGCAGATCGCCGCTGATGCGGGATAGATGCTCGACCGTTTCGCTCAGCTCCGTGCGCCCGATCTCGGAAGCGAGCTGCTCCAGCCGGACCCGGTCGATCAGCAGCTCGCTGAACAGGTTCATCAGCGAATCCAGCCGGTCGATGTCCACCCGAATCGTCCGCGATGCGGCCGGAGCAGCCGGAGCCGATGCAGCCGCCGTCTGCCGCTTGGCTTCCGCGGCTGCGGAAGACGCGGCTTGAACGTCCGCCGTCCTTGCTTCCGCCGCTTTTACGGCTTCAGGAATTTCAGGATGGGCCAGCGCTTCCAGAGCGGCTTCGTCCAGAAGGCTGGCAGCGGCTGCGGCAATTTCGGAAATGTTGCCGGCTCCTTCCGCAATGGCCTGCTCGTCGGAGGCTGTTACGAGAATGACGGTGAAGGACTTGTCGAACTTTTCCTGCTCGAGATCCGTCACCGAAGGAATCGATTTGATGACTTCGCCGTGCTGTTCCAGGAAATTGAAGACCATATAGGATCGCGCTGCCTTGAGCACGCAGGAATCCTCCAGCTCGATATCGAGCCGCACGGCTTTAAGCCCGCTTTCGACCGACTGCTTGAGCACCGACAGCTGGAATTCGTCCAGATCGGCGGAGGCTCCGTTCTCATTCTTGGCAGCGGCTTGAGTTCCCGCCGCCGCGTCCTTGGCCAGATAACTGCCGTCGACGATGGATTTCAGGGAGGACAGCAGCTCCGCGACATCGGCTTTGCCGGCCCCTCCGGCCGTAATGTCGGCAACCATCGTCTCCAGAGCGTCCAACCCTTTGAAGAGCACATCGAAGATGAAAGCGTCCATCGTCAGCTTGCCGTTGCGGACAAGATCGAGGACATTCTCCATCTCGTGGGTGAGGGAAGCGAGATCCTCGAATCCCATCGTCGCCGACATTCCTTTCAGCGTATGGGCCGAGCGGAAGATGATCTGGACAATGCCGATGTCGGCCGGATCGCTTTCGAGCTTCAGGAGATTTTCATTGAGTGCTTGAAGATGATCATTGGATTCATCGATAAACATAGACAGATAAGCGTTCATATCCATTACAGGTCCACCTCCTGAACTAAGTTTGCTGTCCTGCCCTACCGGCAGCGCCGGGCAAGCTCTCCTGCAATTTGGAAAAGCGGCAGCACCGTCTGCGAGCCTCCGAGCTCAACCGCGCTGCGAGGCATTCCGTACACCACGCAGGTTTCCTCCGACTCTGTGATCGTGCTGGCCGCACCGCTCTCCCGGAGCTCCAGCATGCCTTTGGCTCCGTCGCTGCCCATTCCGGTAAGAAGAACGCAATGGCGCTCCAGCTCCGCATAGGGAACGATGGAGCGGAACAGCACGTCCACCGAAGGACGGTGCCCGCTGACTGCCGGCGATTGGGTCAGCCGGATCCGGTAGCCGGATCCGTCCTTCTCGAGCTCCATATGGCTTCCGCCGGGGGCGATGTAGACACGGCCGGCAAGGACGCGCTCGCCCTGCTCCGCTTCCGTCACCTCGATCATGCTGCCTGCTTCAAGCCGTTTGGCCAGCGATGCCGTGAAGCGGGGAGGCATATGCTGGACGACCAGCACCGGAGCCGGCAAGCTTGCCGGCAGCGAGCCGATCACTTCGCTGAGCGCTCGCGGGCCGCCGGTCGATGTGCCGATGGCGACAATCTGCGTCCACTTTTCTCTGGAAGCCAGAGATTTGGGGGCCGATTCCTCGGCTGATACAGGCGGAATGGAAGCCGGCCCCGTCTTCGCAGGCCGCGAGGCGCCTGAAGCCGGCCGTGCGGCCCGCTCCTTGGAGAGAGGAGCTTCGCTGGGACTTGCTGATCTGCGCTTGGCATCCGCAACGGGAGGAATCCGCGTCTTGCGCGTCTCGCCCGGCATCTCGCGGGCTGCGCTGCGCGGGCCTGGAGCGGATGCAGG
>NZ_CBRA020000291.1:0-3372 GCF_000469945.2 Paenibacillus sp. P22
CTTGCGTCCATTGCGGAAGATTCCCTACTGCTGCCTCCCGTAGGAGTCTGGGCCGTGTCTCAGTCCCAGTGTGGCCGATCACCCTCTCAGGTCGGCTACGCATCGTCGCCTTGGTGAGCCGTTACCCCACCAACTAGCTAATGCGCCGCAGGCCCATCCCCAAGTGACAGATTGCTCCGTCTTTCCCGATCCCTCCAGGAGGAGAGACCGCATATCCGGTATTAGCATCCGTTTCCGGAGGTTATCCCAGTCTTGAGGGCAGGTTGCCTACGTGTTACTCACCCGTCCGCCGCTAACCTTGTCCCGAAGGACAAGATCCGCTCGACTTGCATGTATTAGGCACGCCGCCAGCGTTCGTCCTGAGCCAGGATCAAACTCTCCATAAAAGAAGACTTCGTGTCCGAAGGACGATGAAGTGCTTCAAGGTGTTTGACTTGCTCATTGTAAAACGTTGTCGAATTTATAGCTTAATCATTTGTTCAGTTTTCAAAGAACTTGGTTGGTCACAAGAGAATACTTTATCATACTGAGCATTTCTTGTCAACAGCTTGTTTTTCTTTTTTTGTTTCCGTTCGCCGTTGTTTTTACCGTGCCGCCGAAGCGACAAGAAGTAATATACCACAGTCTCCAAACCATATGCAACCCCTAAATCAAAAAAAAGGTCGAATTGATTTTCTGCCCCACTATCAAGCCTTGCTGATGGCTCAAATACTAAATAGCAAAAAGGAAAGGGACCGAAAAGAGGCGTCCCCTGTTCGGTCCCTTCTATATGCCGGAATCGGGAACCTTCCGGTTTCCCGGGTCTAGGCTTCCGTCCACACCATCCAGCCAAGGTCTGCTTCAATCCATGCCAAGCAGCCGGCGTATCTCCTGCTCGTCCTCGATGACAGCTACGCCCAAGGCACGGGCCTTGTCGAGCTTGCTGCCGGCGCTCTCGCCGGCAAGCACGAAGTCGGTCTTCTTGGAGACGCTGCCGCTTACCTTGGCTCCCAGCGCCTCCAGACGGCGTCCGGCTTCATCCCGCGTCATTGTGTGCAGCGTGCCGGTCAGCACGACCGTCTTGCCGCTGAACGGACTGTCCACGGCGATCGGCTCGACCTTGTCCGCCTCCGCCTTGACGCCCTTCTCGCGCATGCGCCGGATGCTCTCCCTAATAAGCGGCTCCTTGAAGAAGCCGACGATGCTTTCAGCCACGATGCCGCCGACATCGGGGAGAGCGGTGAGCTCCTCGGCCGATGCTTCCATGATGGCGTCCAGGCTGCCGTAATGGTCGGCCAGCATGCGCGTGGTCGCCTTGCCTGTATTCGGAATGCCGAGCGCATTGAGGAAGGAGGCAAGGTCGCGGTCTTTCGACTTCTCGATCGCGTCCAGCAGATTGCGCGCCTTTTTGTCTCCGAAGCGCTCCAGCTTGATCAGATCGTCATAACCGAGATCGTACAGATCGGCCGGATCATGCACTTCGCAGGAATCCAGAAGCTGCTCCGCTGTCATGACGCTGAACGTCTCGATGTCCATAGCGTCCCGCGAGGAAAAATGCGTGATCCGGGCGATGATCTGCGGCTTGCAGCCGAGACGGTTCTCGCAAAACAGATGGGCGCCGCGCTGCACGAGCGGCGTGCCGCAGGCCGGGCAAGTTTCGGGATAGACAATTTCCTCCCCCTGCTCTTCTTCATCTGCTCTGCCGAGGATTTCGGGAATGACGTCATTGGAACGCCGGATGAAGACACGGGTGCCAAGCGCGTGCTTCAGTCCCTTGCGCTCGATATCCCCGGTATTGTTGAGGGTGCAGTTCTGCACCGTGACGCCGGCCAGCTCCACCGGCTCCACGCGCGCGAGCGGAGTTACTTTGCCCGTACGGCCGACATTCCAGGACACCGATTCCAGCACCGTCGTGCTTTCTTCCGCCTCGAACTTGAACGCCACCGACCAGCGCGGGAATTTGTCTGTATAGCCGAGAGCCGCCCGGGTGCGCATATCCGTCACTTTGACGACCGCTCCGTCAATGAGGAAATCGAGCTCCGGACGCATGACGGCAATCCGATGCAGCTCCGCGATGACCTCCTCGATATCGTCGAAGTAAGTGATATACGGGTTGACCTTGAAGCGGTTGTCCCTGAGGAACTGGATCAGCTCGGCATGGTCGCGGAACTCGAGCTCGTCGGAATAACCGATATTATAGAAGAAAGCGCTCAGGCGGCGTTCGGCCGTAACCTTCGGATTGAGGTTGCGCAGAGCGCCTGCGGCGCCGTTGCGCGCGTTTTTGAGCGGCTCGGCTGCGGTCTTGTTGTAGTTCTCCAGCACGGAAAGGAACATCAGCCCTTCGCCCTGGACTTCGATAAGGCCGTCCTTGTACGGAATTGTCAGAGGGACCGAACGGATCGTCTTCACCTGCGCCATGATGCTCTCGCCGACCGTGCCGTTGCCCCGCGTCGCCGCCTGAACGAGCTCTCCGCCGTCATAGGTCAGGTTGAGAGTCAGCCCGTCGAACTTGAGCTCGACGACATAGGAAGGATCCGGCAGCGGCTCCTCGTCGGGATTTTTGGCATTGTAATCGGCGATGCCGCGGGCGAGGCGCTGCTGCCAGGCGCGGACGGCATCCTCGTCCTTGGCCTTGTCCAAGCTCCATAGGCGGGAACGATGCCGATGGGGCTCGAACCCCTTGAGCGTCTCTCCTCCGACGCGCAGGGAGGGCGACTCCGGCAGCACGACGCCGCTCTCGCTCTCCAGACGAACCAGCTCATCGTATAAAAGATCGTATTCCTTGTCGCTGATCGTCGGGTTGTCGAGCGTGTAATAGTTGTAGTTGTGCACGGCAAGCTCTCCGGCGAGCTCCCGCATCCGCTCCACGGCTTGCGGATCTGCTCCGGCCGCCAGCTCTTGCTGCTGCTCCATGCGGTTATCCAAGCGGAATCCCCGTCCTTTTCATCCGAATAATGGCTTACGTTTCTATTGTGCGCGTTTCATTATGTAAGCAACCCTGCCCGGAGGCCGGCGATCCGGCTTCCGGGCAGGAAGGCATGCTTGAATAGATATAAGACCGGACCAACATCCAACAGCGATCCGTATAAATGCAAAATGTTCATGAGCGCACGGCTGCAACGAGCGGACGCGATGGACCATGCCATTGGGAAGGACATATCGCCGGCAAGCACGAGAAGCTGCCGCTTTCCTTCCGAGAGGCTGTCAGCCCGACACCTTCTCGATCGGGGCGAAGCTGGCGAGCAGCTTCTTGAGCCCGACCGGAGCCGGGAATGCGATCTGGATCTCCGTGTCGTTGCCGGTGCCCTTTACCGACACGATCACACCGGTGCCCCATTTCTTGTGGACCACCTTGTCTCCGGCGGCGAAGCTGCGCGCCGCATCGCCCGCGGC
>NZ_CBRA020000292.1:0-3619 GCF_000469945.2 Paenibacillus sp. P22
GTCCATGAGCAGCGCCGCTCCGTYCCGGATTGCGAGCTCCAGCAGCTTCAGCGCCCGGTCGCGGCTGCCGCAGTCGATGAGGGGACCGATAGGAGTCCCCGGCCTCGCTCCGTCGCCGACGATCAAAGCTTCGGCGGCGTCTTGGAGCAGCGGCATGAACGCCTCTGCCGCCGACTCCTGCACGGCGACGACGGAGCAGGCCATGCAGCGCTGGCCGGCGGAGCCGAATGCAGCCGCAGCGATCTGGCTCGCGGCGGCCTTGAGATCGGCATCCGCAAGCACGATGGAGTGGTTTTTCGCTCCTGCCAGCGCCTGGATGCGCTTGCCCGCCGCTGCCGCTCGGGCATGGACGGCCGCAGCCGCAGGCTGCGAGCCGACGAAGCTGACCGCGGCGATAGCCGGATGCTCCAAGAGCGCGTCGACCGCCTCCTTCGAGCCGTTCACGACATTGAGCACGCCGGGCGGAAAGCCCGCTTCCGCGAACAGCTCCGCAAGCCGGCAGCTGAGCAGAGGCGTCTTCTCCGACGGCTTCAATAGGAACGCATTGCCGCAGGCGACAGCCAGCGGAAACATCCAGCATGGCACCATCATCGGAAAATTGAACGGGGTTATGCCCGCGACGACGCCGAGCGGATAACGGTACATGCCGGATTCGATGCCGCCCGCGATATCCGGCAGCTGGCTGCCCATCATCAGCGTCGGCGCTCCGGCTGCGAATTCCACGCATTCGATTCCGCGCTGCACTTCGCCCAGAGCCTCCTCCAGGCATTTGCCGTTCTCGGCTGTAAGGATCGCAGCAAGCTCCATCCGGCAGCCATGAAGCAGCTCCCGGTAGCGGAACAGCAGCCTTGCCCTGGCCGGCACCGGCACCTTGCGCCAGTCCCGGAACGCCAGCAGCGCGGCGGCGGCAGCATCCTCCACCTCGGCGCGGCCGGACATCGGCACGACGGCCAGCACCTCTCCCGTTGCCGGATTCCGCACCTCCGCCTGCCCGGTCCCGACCGCGGCCTCCTTCCACGAGCCTCCGATCCAGTTGCCCAGCTTGCGCGGCCCCGCAGACGTCTCCGTCATCTCCGCTTCCTCCTCACAGATGCGCCAGCTCGCCGTATGTTTCCGGCCGCCGGTCGCGATAAAACTGCCACGCCTCCCGAGCCTCGCGGATCACCGCGCGGTCCAGCTCCCCGATGACGGCCTCGTCCCGGTCCCTGCTGCCTTCCGCCACAATCCTGCCGCGGGGGTCGACCAGATAGGACTGGCCGTAGAACTCTCCCATGTTCCAGGGAGCTTCCGTCCCTACCCGGTTGATCGCGGCCACGTAGTAGCCGTTGGCGACTGCATGGGCCGGCTGCTCCAGCTTCCACAAGTACTCCGACGTGCCGGCCACCGTCGCCGACGGATTGAAGACAATCTCCGCCCCGCCAAGGCCGAGCATCCTCGCTCCCTCCGGAAAATGCCGGTCGTAGCAAATATAGACGCCTACTTTTCCATAGGCCGTGTCGAAGACGGGATAGCCGAGATTCCCGGGCTTGAAATAATACTTCTCCCAGAAGCCGCAGCTTCCCCCGCCCGCTCCGACCTGGGGAATATGATGCTTGCGGTATTTGCCCAGCACCGTTCCGTCGGCATCGATGACCGCCGCCGTATTGTAATAGCTGGCGATGCCTTCCCGCTCATAGACGGGCAGGACAAGCACGATGCCAAGCTCCCGTGCAAGCTTCGCGAACACTTGCACGGTCGGCCCGGCAGGGACCTCCTCTGCCGCCCCGTACCATTTGGGAACCTGCTCCGCGCAGAAATACGGACCGAAAAAAATTTCCTGCAGACCGATGATCCGGGCTCCGCGCCCGGCCGCTTCGCGGATGAGCCGGATATGCTTGTCGATCGCGGCGGCCTTGTGGACCGCGACGTCCTCATCGCCGTCCACTTCATGCCTTGCCTGGATCAAGCCGATTTTGACCGTATCCATTATCCCCATGCCCCAGCCTCCCGTCTATTTGGCCGCCATGCCGTAGATTTCCGTCGTATAGGCGGTTCCCGCATCCGCCGCCTTCTGGATGACGCCGAACTTCAACGCGATCTCCGCGGTCTGCCGGAAAGCCTCCTCGTCGATCATGCCGAGCTTGCCGATATCGAAGCCGTCCGGAGCAACCAGCTTCGCAACCTCCTTCATCATCTTCAGCTGATGATCGCGCGATGTGCTCGCCGCATCCGCTGATTTCATCACAATATCGACCGCTCCCTCTTGATCCTCGACGGCGTCCTTCCAGCCCTTTAGCGACGCCCTCAGGAATTTGGCGGCCGTCTCCTTGTTCTTCGCCAGCCAGTCCTTGTTGGCGAACAGATTGTCCTCCAGCATCCCGACGCCTTCCTTGTTCATGTCGATGACCGACAGCTCCGCCTCGGGAATGCCCTGCTCCAGCACGACCTGGTACTCGTTGTACGTCATGGCCGAAGCCGCGTCCAGCCCGCCGCCCAGAAACTGGTCCATCGTGAAGCCTTGCTTGGCGAACTGCAGATCCTTGGAAGGGTTCAGCTTGTATTTGTCGAACAGCGCCAAAAGCTCGAATTCGTTGCCGCCCATCCAGTTGCCGACTTTTTTGCCTTTCAGGTCCGACGGTCCGGCAATGCCTGCCGATTTCCTGGATACAAGCACGAGACCGCTTTTCTGGTACACCTGCGCGATTTCGACGAGCGGAAGTCCCTGCTCCTGATGCGCCAGCAGGCTCGCGACCCAATCCACGCCGATATCGGCCGAGCCGTTGGCGACCTGCTGCTCCGGGACAATGTCCGGTCCGCCCGGGACGATCGTCACGCTTAGTCCTTCGTCTTTGTAGTAGCCTTTTTCGAGCGCTACATAGTAACCGGCGAACTGGGCCTGGGGCACCCATTTCAACTGCAGCTTGACCGCAGCTGCGCCTTCGCCGGAAGCTTCCTTGCCGCTGCCACCGCAGGCCGTCAGCGCTCCGGCCATCAGCACGGCGAGCCCCGCCGCCGCCAGTCGGCTGTTCCAGCTTGCTGGCCTCTTCATAAGCATCCTCCTCATTCCCGTCCGCATGATGCGGAACGCGATGTTCCGCCTTCTAGCTCCGGCGCCTCCGAAATTCGGGATGCCAGAGGAGCAATCGCCTTTCGGCCGCTTGCACAAGCATATACATGCCGATCCCCGCGGCTGCCGCCGCTCCGATGCATGCCCATCCAAGAGGCATGCGGGCGATCTTCACCGAATTGGACAGCAGATAGCCAAGTCCGCGCGAGGAGTAGAAAAATTCGCTCACCATCGCCGCAATCAGGCCGCCGGCCGTGCTGATCTTGAACGCTGTCAGCATCGCCGGCAGCGATGACGGCAGCCTGAGCTTGAAAAAAGCCGGCACCGCCCCCGCACCGAGAACGTTCATCAGATCCATTGAAGCGGAATCGGCCGATGTCAGGCCGCGGTAGCTGCCGATCGCCATCGGCGCCAGCGTCGCGGCGGCGGCGACGGCGGCTCTGGAGGCGAGGCCGTCGCCGAGCCACAGGTTCATGATCGGGGCGAGCGCTACGATCGGAACCGCGCCAAGCGAAGCGGCCAGCAGCAGCGCGCCGCTCCCCCATCTCGGCATGGCGGCGGCCATTGCCGCCG
>NZ_CBRA020000293.1:0-3936 GCF_000469945.2 Paenibacillus sp. P22
TTGTACGCCCGTCTCGCCGGCATGCAGGTATGACCGGGCTGCAGAGCCCGAGCGGCCGATCCGTCCGGGCCGGGGCCGGCATGCCGGCTTGACCGGGCTGAGGAGCCGAGCGGCCGATCCGTCCGGGCAGAGGCTTGGTCCTGGTTCCGGGAGGCGGCCTACGGGTAAGGATAAGTACCCTAATCCTACCGAAACGGAGGCAATCATCATGGGCATACGAACGGGATTGATCGGATACGGCCTGTCAGGCTCGGTATTTCACGCCCCCCTCATCGCAGCCGAGGAAGGCTTGCAGCTGACCGGAGTCGTCACCTCCCAGACGGACAAAGTCCGGGAGGATTACGAGAATGTCGACGTGTATGAAGACGTGGAAGCGCTGCTCGGCAGCGGAGTGGAGCTGGTCGTCGTGGCCAGCCCGAATACGCTGCACTACGAGCATGCCAAGAGCGCCATTCTCGCGGGCAAGCATGTCGTGGTGGAGAAGCCGTTCACCAATACGGTGCGGGAGGCGGAGGAGCTGATACAGCTGGCGCGGGACAAGGGCGTCCTGCTCAGCGTTTTCCACAATCGCCGCTGGGACAACGACTTCCTCACCGTGCGCCAGGTGCTGGATTCCGGCACGATCGGGCGGATTTCCGTCTACGAGGCGCATTACGACCGCTATTCGCCGGAGGTGGAGGTCGAGACGAGGTGGCGGGATCAGCCGCTGCCCGGCTCCGGCATTCTGTATGACCTTGGAGCGCATCTCATCGACCAGGCTGTGCAGGTTCTAGGCAGCCCGGATTCGATCTGGGCCGATCTGCGGCTCGACCGGGAGGAAGCGGAGACGGTGGACTATTTCCACCTGGTGCTCGCCTATCCCCAGTCGCGGGCGATTCTGCGGGCCGGCACGCTGGTCCGGCAGGCGGGGCCGCGGTTCATGGTCCATGGCGATCTCGGCAGCTATATCAAATACGGGCTCGATCCGCAGGAGGATCAGCTGAAGGCCGGCCTGCGGCCGGGCGACGCCGACTGGGGTGCGGATAAGGAGGAATGCTACGGCGAGCTGACGACGGCCGTCGGCGACCTCACCATGCGCACCAAGATCGATACGCTGCCCGGCAGCTATCAGGAGTACTATCGGGGAATCGCGGAGGCGATCTCCGGCGGAGGCAAGCCTCCGGTCCGCGCGGAGGAAGCGCTGGAGGTCATCCGGCTGATCGAGGCGGCGCATCGCAGCGCCAGGGAGCGAAGGGTCATCGATCTGTCTCCTGTACCCGGCGAAGCCGCCCAAATAGACTAGGCTCTTGCATGAAGGCAGGAGCCGGCCGTTCGGGAACGGAATTTTGGAAAGGCTAAAACACCGAAGGCATCCCGGCACGCGACCGTTTCTCCGGCTATCGGCGGAAAACGGTCTTTTTGCTGTTCCAGTATCGCCGAACCTGCGGCACAAACGGAGGAAATCTCCGCCTGGGCAGGCGGACAGGAAGCGCTCGGAGCGGTTCCCGGGGCATGCCGCGCGCGAAGCGCGGCAGATTTCTTTGTGATGCCATTTTCATGAAAATGGAACCGATCGTCCTTCCAAGCGGTCCTATATGCATAAGGGGGGCGGCCATGTCGGAAGAACTGGACTATATCAAGCATCTGGCTCCTGGGTTTGATCGCGGCAGAGTGCTGCAGGATCTGATGAATCATTTCGGAGACGACGTATGGAGGTTCGCCTATTTTCTGACGCGCCGGGCCGATGCTGCGGACGATCTGTCCCAGGAGGTATTCCTGTCGGCCTACACCTCGCTGCATGCGTATCGCGGGGACGGCTCCGTCAAGGGCTGGCTGCTCAAAATTACCCGCAATAAAGCTCTGCACTACTTGCAGAGCGCCTTCGTCCGCAAGGTGACGCTGACGGATATGTTCAAGGCATCCGGCAGCGCTCCCGGCGCCGACACGGTTTTTTTCGACCGGATGGAGAGCCGCTCGCTGTGGGAGGCGGTCATGAGCCTTCCGCGCAAATACAGGGAGCTGCTCATTCTGGATTATCATTACGGCTTGTCTCGGAGAGAAACAGCCGATTTGTTGGGAGTGCCGGAGGGCACCGTCAAGTCGAGGGCGCACCGGGCTCGAAAGAAGCTGGCCCAAATGCTCGACGGAGAGAAAGGAGCCGTGGGACCATGAAGGAGCGGGAAGAGGCATGGGCAGAGAAGATGAAGGCATCTCCGTTCGGTTCGGCCCGGTTCACCGGGGAGATGAGACAGGCCGTGAACCGGAAGCTGCAGGAGCGGACCGGCAACGGGCTTGTCCGAAGCCGAGCTCGGCGGAGGGGGCTGGTGTTGTCCGCCCTCATTCTGGCTGCCGCCTGCATGGCTGGAATAGGGCTGCTGCCTCTGGGCGACGGAGCCGGCCGCCAGGCTCCGGCCGGCTGGGAGGAGCAGCACGCTTATCCGGAAGAAGGCAAGCCCTTATTCTCCGTTTATCCGGAGCCTGAAGCCAAAGCGGGCATCATGCAAGGATACCTCTTTTCCTTTACAGCCCCGTTCCATACTTTTGCGGGAAAAAGCCTGGAGGTGCTGGCGGTGCACGGAGCTTCGGGGCTGCAGGAGACGGTTCTGTCCGAAACGATCCGAAATCCCGACAGCGGGTATGAGGGATTGCAGAGGCATGGAATGCAGTTCACCCTCCCCCTGGGAGGACTGTGGAGGCTCGACGTGCTTCTGGACGGCGTTTCTTACGGCCATGTGACGATCGCCTTGCGCGAGCCGGATTGGGAGGCCAGTCCCGAGTTCCGCTCCGGCACCTATTTCATGCGCGGCGTGGAAGGGAAGGCGGCCTTCATCGACGCCGGCTTCACGGCGGGCATGCCTCAAAAGTACATGTGGCATTTCTGGGGGAATGAGGAGGAGTTCAAGGGAGGCTTCGAGGTGAAGGCGCTCAAGGAAGGAAAGGTACAGCCGGTCGAGGTCTATTCGGCGAGGCCGTTTCTATCCGGCTCCTTGAACGGAGCGGACCGGACCGCCGTGACCACGATGTCGCTGCCCGAGCCGGGACGCTGGCGGCTGCTTCCTTACGTGGGCGGCAGGCTGCTGGATACGATCGTCGTCGATGTGAAGCGGCCGGGCAAGGAATGAGAGCGCGGATGGGAAGCAAGCGGGCGAGGAGAGGAATTGCGGATTTGATGTGAACGAGGGATGGGAAGCAAGCGAGAAGAAGGACCGCCATGGGGCGGTTCTTTTTTTGTTGCATGGCGATGGAGGGAAGAATTGGGCGGTCTATCTGCGGCAGGGAAATTCCAGGGGGAGCTGGAGCGGGACATTCCCTTTCAGTTCGGAGAAGGAACAAACGGAGAGACTAATTCATCGTTTGCAGGATTCCGGTCATCCGATTGAGCTTGAAAAACAAGCAAAAACAACATAAATTAAAAGATAAAACAACAAAACACACAATATTAACTTGTTTTTGACATCCCATTTACACTTCGGTCCTATCATGAAAGCAAGAACGAGCAGGATGGAGGATGACCATGGCAAGGGAAGGATTGACGGCACGCGGAGTAGGCAAATCATTCGGCGCCTTCGAGGCGCTCGGCGGAGTGGACGTGCACGCTCCCGAGGGGAAGCTCACTTGCCTGCTGGGGCCGAGCGGCTGCGGCAAGACGACGCTGCTGCGCATCCTGGCGGGGCTTGAGCAGCCAGACCGGGGCGAGGTGGCGCTGGGCGGACGCAGCCTGACGGGAGTGCCCGCCTCCAAGCGGCGCTTCGGCTTCGTCTTCCAGTCCTATGCGCTGTTTCCGCATATGACGGCTGCAGGGAATATCGCATACGGGCTCAAGGGGAATATGCCAAGGCGGGAAATAGGTGCAAGAGTGGACGAGCTGCTGAAGCTCGTCCGTCTGGAAGGGGTTCGGGACCGTTATCCGGCCCAGCTCTCCGGCGGCCAGCAGCAGCGTGTGGCGCTGGCCCGCGC
>NZ_CBRA020000294.1:0-3444 GCF_000469945.2 Paenibacillus sp. P22
GGCGGCCAGCCCTTCGGTTCCGTTCGTGCCGGACACGCCTTCGTATTCCTCGCTTCCCCCGGCGCAGGACGGAAATGTCCTCTTTGGAGCAGCCTGCGGCTCCCGCAGGGCGTCCATCCGCTTTTCTTTCGACTGCATCACTTCCTTGATCAGGTACGTGGTCAAGGGATGCGTTTTTTCACGCCTGCCGCCATCATCGTGACCAGCTTAATTTCTCAGCCAAGGAAGCGGTCGTGCGGCTGGAGGAAAGCGAGACGGGATGGTCGGACKSCTCGCGGCATGAGCAATCCCATCAATCGTGCATCCAGCAAATCCCGCTCCGTAACGCTGTCCCGGATCATGCCGGATGCAGCGGCATAGTCCAGAAGCGGCCGCAGCAGCTCCGGCGCCCCCGGCCCCCGCTGCCGGCAAGCCTGCCGCCAGCGAGGCTCTATCGGCGTCATCCGGCGCATCCAGCAGCCCCTGCCCCCAGGACGGAAGCTCTTCCGAGCCGGCCGCTGGAGCGGCCAGACCGAGCAGGTCAAGGAGCGAATTGCGAGCTGCGCCTGCGTCCAGCGGCTCCAGCATGCCCCTCTCCAGAGCAAAGGCGACCAGCCTCCCGATTGCTTCCGAGACATGCTGATCATGCGGAATAAGTGGACTTTCGTTCATGGAAATGCTCTCCTCCCGGGAATACGGCCGGTCTTGGCAGCCGTTTAGCTGTTGTAGCCTTGCGGCTTGGCCTGATGCCACTGCCAAGCGCTGGCGATGATGTTCTCCAGATCGCTGCGCTGCGGATTCCATCCGAGCTCCGTGCGGGCCCTCTCGGAAGAAGCGACCAGCACGGCGGGATCGCCGGCTCTGCGCGGCTCGATGACCGCCGGAATCTCGCGGCCCGTAATCCGGCGGGCGATCTCGACGACTTCCTTCACGGAGAAGCCGTGTCCGTTGCCGAGATTGTAGACGGCGCTGTCCGCTCCTTGGCGCAGGCGCTTGACGGCGAGCATATGGGCGTCGGCAAGGTCGCTGACATGGATGTAATCGCGGATGCAGCTGCCGTCTGCCGTCGGGTAATCTTCTCCGAATACCGAGATATGGCTCCTCTGGCCCAGTGCTGTCTGGAGCACGATCGGAATCAGATGCGTCTCGGGATCATGATCCTCTCCGATTCGCCCGCTTTCGTGAGCGCCTGCGGCATTGAAATACCGAAGGGATATGAACCGGAATCCATGCGCCCGGTCGAACCAGCGAATCATTTTTTCCATCGCCAGCTTCGTTTCCCCATAGGCATTGGTCGGCTCCGTGCGGTCCAGCTCGGAGATCGGCACCTGCTCAGGCTCTCCATAAGTCGCAGCCGTGCTGGAGAAGACGATCCGGCGCACGCCGGCGCGGTTCATCGCTTCCAGCAGGCACAGCGTTCCATAGACGTTGTTATGGTAGTATTTGCCCGGGTCCTTCATGCTCTCCCCGACCAGGCTGCTCGCCGCAAAATGAATGACCGCGTCGATGGAGTTCTCGCCGAATACCCGGTCCAGCAACCCGGCATCCCGCAAATCTCCCTCGTACAGCTTCCCGCCGAGCACCGCCTCGCGATGGCCCTGCTGCAGGTTGTCGACCACGACAACCTCCTCGCCGTTTTCCAGCAGCGCCGCTACTGCATGCGAACCGATATAACCGGCTCCTCCCGTTACCAATACAGCCATGGTTCCCTCTCCTCTCGAAAAGCTCGTCTGATATGCTGCCTACTGAATCATACGACATATTCCGCCGCTTGGGCATCCGGCTTGGGATGCTGGTTGTCCCGGGCCGGAAGCTTCATTGTCCGCAACGATCAGACCGGAGCGTCCAGACGGCCGGCGCCGCCGCCGATCGAGCAGACGTAGAAGTCCGGGATCAGCCCGGTCTTCTTCGTATAACTGTCCGCTACAGCGGCCTTGAAGCCGTCCACGCTGTCCTTGCGCACCAGGGAGACGGTGCAGCCGCCGAAGCCGGCGCCTGTCATCCGGGAGCCGAGCACGCCCGGCGCCATGCGGGCCGCTTCCACCATGGCGTCAAGCTCCGGACCGGTTACTTCGTACAGATCCCTCAAGGAATCGTGGGACGCGTTCATCAGCGCTCCGAATGCGTTCAGGTCGCCCTTCTCGAGAACGCGCACCGATTCCAGGACGCGGGCGATTTCTTCCACGACATGCTTCGCGCGCTTGCGGACCGTATCGCTCGCTATCCGTCCGGACTCCTGTTCCAGCTGCTCCGGGGTCAGCTGCCCCAGCAGCGTCAGATCCGGGAAGGCGGAGCGGAGGTCATGCACAGCCTGGTCGCATTCCGCCCGTCTTTCGTTATATTTGGAATCGACGAGTCCGCGCCGCTTGTTCGTATTGCCGATGACGAGGACGCAGTCTCCCGAATCGAAGGGAACATGCCGATGCTCCAGCGTATCGCACATCAGGAGGATCGCCTCGTTCTCGCGGCCGTTCGCCACCGCGAACTGGTCCATGATGCCGCACTGGACGCCGTTGAACTCGTTCTCGGATTTCTGGGCCAGCAGCGCAAGCTCCGTCCTGTCGATGCCATGCCCGCCTTCGGCCAGCAGCGCGTAGGCGGTCAGCACCTCGATGGAAGCGGAGGAGGAAAGGCCGGCTCCGTTCGGAATCTCTCCGCTGTACAGCATGTCATAACCGTGGGCAGGCCCTTTTCCGCGGTTCTGAAGCTCCTTGACGACTCCCTTGGGATAGTTCATCCAGTCGTCCTCCTCGCGGTAGGCGATGGAGTCCAGATCGATCTCTCCCGTCAACGGGAAATTGGCGGATGCCATCCGCAGCACCCGGTCGCCTCGGGGACGAAGCAGCAGCGTCGTGCCGAACGTCAGCGCCGCCGGGAACACATACCCGCCGTTGTAGTCCGTATGCTCGCCGATCAGGTTGACTCGGCCCGGAGCGTAATAATACTGGATGTTTTGCCCGTTCTCGCCGAAAGCTTGCAGGAATTGCTGGTTCAGTTGAAGCAGATCCGCCATTTTGATCATCCTGTTCATAAGGAATTTTGGAGCCGGCTTCAGCTGTCGTCAGCCGCTCCTCTTGCTGTCATCTATAGGTCCAGTATATAGCTGCGGGAGCCGGCATGGTATGGCATGATGTGCGGTTATTATGGATTTTTGTGACACAAGCAGAACGGCCTCGCCGACCAGACTGTCGGCGGTCGTTCGCGCAGAGAAGGAAAGAGGGATGACATCCGCATCCCTCTTTCCTGACAAGCAGAACGGCTTCGCCGACCAGACCGTCGGCGGTCGTTCGCGCAGAGAAGGAAAGAGGGATGACATCCGCATCCCTCTTTCCTGACAAGCAGAACGGCCTCGCCGACCAGACCGTCGGCGGTCGTTCGCGCAGAGAAGGAAAGAGGGATGACATCCGCATCCCTCTTTCCTGACAAGCAGAACGGCCTCGCCGACCAGACTGTCGGMGTCGTTCG
>NZ_CBRA020000295.1:0-5702 GCF_000469945.2 Paenibacillus sp. P22
TGTACGGAACTGGATCGGCAAGCGCATCCATAAGGAAGTGCCGGAAGGCGATCGGCGACCAGGCTGACGGAGAAACGTGGACAACAAGGAGCTTCCCGGACTTCTTCAACACCGTATTCAGCTGGAGTTCTGGACGATCTCCCTCCAGTCCGAAGTTCAACGACTTTTTCAACAAGCTGATCGACGAGTACGAGCAGGGACACCCCGGCGTCACCATCGATTGGAAGGACTATCCGTATGACGCCATCCAGGCCAAGCTGCTGGCCCTTTCTGGATTTTTTGGCGGGTTCCCTCGTTCACATCGTCATAGCCGTTCAACGCTCTGGAAACGGTTGTGACGGAGACTCCCGCATACTTCGCCAAGTCTTTTATGGTGGTCAGTCTTCCTCACTCCTTCCTTCAAACGTTTTGGAAGTCTTTACCCGCTCAGTATAACGGAAAACCGAAAACGCTTGCAACAGTTTTTTTATTCCTTTTTTTTCTTGTCCCGACAACCTGCAATGGAGCTGGAGCATGCCCAATGCGGCACCGGTCGGAACAAAGAGAACCGAGCCATGAATGCCGTCCGGATAAAAAAGCCGGATAAGAGCCTGGCCGTTCTCCATCAAGCGCTAGGATTGCCAACACGCCGAATGAGAGCCGGCAGCCGCTGCCCGTCCAGAATCCAACACAAAAGCCGGGCCGGACCTGTCTTGGACAGATCCGGCCCGGCCTGGCTTGCCGAGCTTATTTGCGGTCGAATGAAGCCTTCCAGACGCCTTCCAGCCAAGAATCGAACTCAGGGCCTTTTTCGCCTTCGTAGACGTCATAGACATCGCTTCTCGTCTTCCGCAGCTTCTCCTTGAAATCCTCCAGGGAATGGCCTTCCGGAAGGCTTTTGCGGATGCGGACGATAATTTTGGATACGCCCTTGACCGGCTCGGATTTGCTGCGCGCCGGAGCTTGGACCGGCTCGCCGAAGCCCTTGAGCCCCGAGTAGGCCGCTTCGCGGACGGCATAGACCGGGTCGCTCGCGAGCAGGCGCGTCATGATTTCAACCGACTGAGGCTGCTTGTGCTTGCCGAGCTCCTTGACGGCGGCAAGACGCGCCTTCCAGTCGGAAGTGCGGCTGGCCGCACGCTTGAGCTCCGCCATAGGGTCCAGTTCTTGTTCCAGCTCCGGCTTGAATTCTTCCTGTTTCAATGGAAATTTCCCCTTTTATCGCTTCATAATCAATCATGTTGCCAGTGACGGCTGTTTATACGTCGGCGGTCTCTTCGCCCAGCACCCCTACGAATGCGCCGAACACCTCGTTGCCGAGCAGCACGCCCTGGGAAGTCAGCCGATAGCCGGTGCCCGGGCGAAGCGGCGTGCCTCCCGGCAACGTCCCGGCGCCGCCGTCGACACGCTGCATCAAGCCTTCCTGCAGCAGCGGCTGCAGCTGGCTTCCGAATACGCCTTCGATCGTATGCCCCGGGAACTGCTGCTCGAAATCCCGGTCGCGGACGCCGTCCAGCAGCCTCAGGCCGACCATCATGAAGTCCTCCATCGCGTCCGTATCCGGGACCCGCTCCTCCGACAGGCGGGGCAGCCGCTGCAGTCCGGCATCGATGTACGGCTGCACGCCTTTGATGTTCACATGCCTGAGTCCTTGGATATAGCCGTGCGCGCCGGCTCCAAGCCCGTAATAGGCTCATTGCGCCAGTAGGTGGAGTTGTGCCGGCTCTCGAAGCCGGGCTTCGCGAAGTTGCTGATCTCGTAATGCTCGTATCCCGCTCCCTGCAGGCGATCGATGAGATGGAGATACATCTCCAGATCCTCGTCCTCGGTCGGCAGCGGCAGCTCGTTGCGCTCGTACATATGGTGGAAGAGCGTGTTCTCCTCCACCTTGAGGCTGTAGAGCGAGTAATGCGGCAGATCGAGCTCCAGAGCCTTGTCGACGCTGTCGGACAGCATCGCGACCGTCTGCTTCGGCAAGCCGAACATCAGGTCGATGGACAAGTTGCGGAAGCCCGCCGCCCGCGCATTGTCCAGGCTGCGGTAGACGTCGTCCACGTTGTGGATGCGGCCGATCCGCTCCAGAAGTCCGTTGTCGAACGACTGGACACCAAAGCTCAGCCGATTGACCCCGCCCGCGAACATGACCGCAAGCTTGTCCGGATCGGTCGTGCCGGGATTGGCCTCCATCGTGAATTCCGTTCCTTGGTGCAGCGGGAAATGCTTCCTTACGGCGGCAAGGAATCGCTCCATCTGAGGCGGAGTCAGCACCGTCGGAGTGCCTCCTCCCACGAATACCGTATCGATGCGCTCGGCCGGAATCGCGGCCAGAGTGAGCTCCATCTCCTTTTCCAGCGCGGTCAAATAGCTGTCGACCGGCTGACCCTGCAGCACATAGGAGTTGAAGTCGCAGTAAAAGCATTTGTTCGTGCAAAAAGGGATATGAATGTAAAGCGCCTTGGGCGCGTGCTTCAGCATGGCGATGCCTCCTCTACCGGGAACCGCTGCACCTCGGGTTCCCTTAAACGCCGCAAGAGGAGAGCCGCGGCTCTCCTCCAGCGAAGCTGGCGGCCGAATGGACAGAACGCTCATCCGGCCTATGTCCAGTCATCAATCCTCGTCGATTTTCAGGACGGCCATGAACGCCTCCTGCGGAATCTCGACGTTGCCGACCTGCTTCATCCGTTTCTTGCCTTCCTTCTGCTTCTCGAGCAGCTTGCGCTTCCGGCTGATGTCGCCGCCGTAGCATTTGGCAAGAACGTTTTTGCGCATCGCCTTGACCGTCTCGCGCGCAATGACCTTCTGCCCGATCGACGCCTGGATTGGCACCTCGAACATCTGGCGCGGAATCAGATCCTTGAGCTTCTCGCAGATGACCCTTCCGCGCTGATAGGCGCGGTCGCGGTGCACGATGACGGACAAGGCGTCGACCGTCTCGCCGTTCAGCATGATATCCATCTTCACCAGCTTGGACTGGCGGTAGCCGGACAGCTCGTAGTCGAAGGAAGCGTACCCCTTCGTGCTGGATTTCAGCTGGTCGAAGAAGTCGTAGACGATCTCCGAAAGCGGAATCTGGTACGTAATGGTGACGCGGTTCGTATCCAGGTACTCCATGTTCACGAATTCGCCGCGCTTGTTCTGGCACAGCTCCATGACGGTGCCGACAAAGTCGTTCGGCACGATGACGGCGGCCTTGACATACGGCTCCTCGACATGCTCGATCTTGCCGACCTCCGGGTAGTTGGACGGATTGTCGATGCTGAGCACCTCGCCGCTCGTAAGCGTCACGGAATAGATGACGCTCGGCGCCGTCGTGATGAGGTCGATGTTGAACTCGCGCTCGATGCGCTCCTGGATGACGTCCATATGGAGCAGGCCCAGGAATCCGCAGCGGAAGCCGAAGCCGAGCGCTGTCGACGATTCCGGCTCGAAGGTGAGGGACGCGTCGTTGAGCTGCAGCTTCTCCAGCGCCTCGCGCAGGTCGTTGTACTCCGTGTTGTCGATCGGATACAGGCCGCAGTATACCATCGGGTTGATCTTGCGGTAGCCCGGAAGCGGCTCGGGAGCCTTGCGCTTGGCTTCGGTCACCGTGTCGCCGACGCGCGTGTCCTTGACATTCTTGATGCCGGCGACGATGAAGCCGACATCTCCTACGGCAAGCTCGTCCACGATGCTCATGCGCGGCTTGAAGGCTCCGACCTCGATGACCTCGAATTCAGCGCCGGTCGCCATGAAGTGGATCTTGGAGCCGGCCTTGATGCTGCCGTCGACGACGCGCACGTAGACGATGACGCCCTTGTACGGATCGTAGTGGGAGTCGAAGATCAGCGCCTTGAGCGGCTGGTCGGGATCTCCCGTCGGAGCGGGAACCTTCTGGACGACCTGCTCCAGAATCTCCTTGATGCCGATGCCCGCCTTGGCGGAAGCGAGGACGGCGTCGCTCGCGTCGAGCCCGATGACATCCTCGACCTCCTGCTTGACCCGCTCCGGCTCCGCGCTCGGCAGGTCGATCTTGTTGATGACCGGAAGAATCTCCAGGTTGTTGTCCAGCGCCAGATAGACGTTGGCCAGCGTCTGGGCCTCGATGCCCTGGGCCGCGTCCACGACCAGCAGCGCGCCCTCGCAGGCCGCGAGGCTGCGGGAAACTTCATACGTGAAGTCGACGTGTCCGGGCGTATCGATCAGGTTCAGGATGTACTCTTCCCCGTCGTCGGCCTTGTAGCCGAGGCGCACGGCCTGCAGCTTGATGGTGATGCCGCGCTCGCGCTCGAGATCCATCTGGTCGAGCACCTGCGACTGCATTTCGCGGGAGGTCAATGCTCCGGTATATTCCAGAATACGGTCGGCCAGCGTCGACTTCCCGTGGTCAATATGCGCGATAATGGAAAAATTCCGTATCTTCTGTTGGCGGTCGCGTACGTCTGCCATGCTTAACTATCCACACCCCTCAATTATCTAACCCATTCGTACCATTATACCCGAGGCGGACCGGGGCGGCAATGAGCGGCAGGGAAAGGAAGCGGGCCAGACGGCAAGCCGATTATTTGGTAAAGGAGTCGAAGAGGGTTACGATCATGCGGATGCCGGAGCTGGATACGCTCTGCAGCATGCCGGCCGTTCCGTCGGCAAGGCGATTGACGCCGGTGTCGGAATCCAGCGGCGCGACTCCCGGCAGCCTGTACCGTTCATCCCCGGCCGAGTATCCGTTCCATGCCGAGACGTCTCCGGACGACGCGCCGGACGACTCCGCATCGCCGGCGAATGCCGTCTGCGCCTCCGCCGGGGCGGACGGCTGGACGCCGTACTTCTTCTGAAGCTGACGCAGCTCGGCTTCGTATTTCTGCGCCGCCTGCAGCTGCTCGCGCGCTTTCGCGGCTTCCGCGAACGCCCGACCGCCGCGGGATCGGAGCCCTCGATCGGTCCGTATACCCGGTTGATGCCGCCCGTCGTCATCTCCATCCCGAACATCAGCACGGCCGCCAGGGCGGCGCCCAGCACGGTCCATTTGAGCTGGCTTCTTCTGCGCATGATGACCTCTCCTCTCGGTTATTGTAATGGAATCAAGCTTTTTCGCCCGCGAAATACAGATCCGCGATGACTTCGGCCAGAGCGTCGGCCGTCCGATAGCCTTCCTCCAGCGAGTTGTCGATGCCGCCGACCTCGACGAGCACGCTGTCCGAAGCCAGCGATTGATTGTACTCTCCGTTGCCGGTCGTCACGGTCTTGCCCCAGATTCCGCGCGACAGACCGGGATAACGTTCGTTCAGCATGCTGTGGATCTGCTCGGCGAATTTCTCGTTTTCTTCCCAATTCGGATTTTTGCGGCCGATGATGAAAAATACTTTCGCGTAATCCTTGCCGCCGATATTCACCGTCGTCGTCTTGCGCTTGGCGGAATCCCGGTGGATATCGAAAAAGAACTTCAGTCCTTTATTGGCGCTCATCGCTTCCTGCACGCTCTTCTTGGAATACTTGTAGCTCATCGAATACTTGAAGCCCGGGATCACAGAAGGATAATCCGTGCTGGAGTGAACGGCTCCGACACCGCGTTTTTCCAGCTGTCCGGCCAGCCTCTCTCCGATATTGGCCACGTTGACCTTGGAGGATTCCGGATTCGTTCCGGGCTTGCCCACTTCCGGATTGTAGGACTCGCGGATGTGCGAATGATAGATGAACACGGCCTTGCTGCCGCCAGCGGCGGCCCCGGGCGCTCCGCTGCCGGCCCC
>NZ_CBRA020000296.1:0-3350 GCF_000469945.2 Paenibacillus sp. P22
GCGGCGCGGAGCCCGGCCGGATCATGGCGGCCACCGCATATCCCTCTGCTTCTGTAAAATGCTTTACCGCATGGCGGCCGCAGTACCCGCCTGCACCGGTCACCAGAAGGCGCAGCGGACGCCTCTGCCGGACCATCTCCTCCATGCCGCTTCCCCCCTTCGTTCAAGCGGTCCATCGCTTTCCTCGAGCCGAGGCGCGACCGCCGGGCCCGGCGGTCAGAGCCGCCGTTTCTCCCACTCCGCCATCTCTGCCACCATGTCCGCTATGCTTGGGGCCTTGTAGTCCCAGTCGGTGCGTACAGCGGTGAGGGTGCGGTCGATGAACGGCTCGGCAGACGCCGTAATTTCAATGTCCGTGCGGCCGTAGGCCTGCTTGAACATTTCCAGCATTTCCAGCTTGCTCGCCGGAGCCGCAGCCAGCAGATGCACGAGGCCGCCGATCTCCGGCCGGGAAGCCGCATACTCGACCGCCTTCGCGAGCTCCAGCGTCGTCACTCCGTTCCAGTATACGCGGCTGTATCCCGATACCGAACCTTTCTGATCCAGAAACCACTTCAGCAGGCCGATTCCGGCAGGATTGGCATCCGGGCCGATGATGGACGTGCGGATCGTCAGATGCCCGGAGCCGCGCAGCTCCCCGAGAGCCTTCGAGCGGGCGTACACGCTTTTGCCGTCCGGAATATCGTGCTCGCTGTACCCGCCCCGGTCTCCCTCGAAGACGCAGTCGGAGCTGATGTGGATCAGCCTCGCCCCGATCTCCGAGGCGGCGAAAGCAAGCCAGTGGGGAAGCAGCCCGTTCACGATATAAGCCTCGAGCGGATGATCCTCTGCGTCTCGGTTGAGCTTGCCTACGCAGTTGACGACGAGATCCGGGCGCTGGGATTCCATCACGCTCCGGACGGCCTCCAGATCGGAGGCCTCCAGCTGGAGCGAGCCGCCGCGGCCGTCGCGGGTCGTCCAGACGACTTCAAACCCTGGGCGGCGGCGGAAATAGTCGACCATCATCGAGCCTGCCATTCCGCCGCCTCCGATGATGAGCAGCTTCATGAGAGGAAGCCGCCCCGCTTCAGCATATCCTGGATTTCCTGCTTGTTCATGAGATTCTCGCTCGAGCAGAAGCTGTCGAAGGCGACCGCTTCATAAGAGGCGTAATGCTCTTGCAGGCCGGGAATATCGAGCGGAGGCAGGATGACGAGGTATTCCTTGTCGTAGATGACGGTGCTCTTGCTTTCGAATTCGGTGAGCAGGATTTCATGCAGCTTTTCTCCGGGACGGATGCCGGTCTCGATAACGTCGGCTTTGACGCCGATATCCTCCATCAGCACCTCGGCCAGCTCCTCGATGCGGCAGGTCGGCATCGTCATGACGAAGATTTCGCCTCCGAGGCTTTCCTCCGATGCCTTGAACAAGAGCGAGATCGCATCCTGGAGCGTCAGGAAAAAGCGCGTCATGCGGCGGTCGGTCAGGCGGACCTGGCCTTTGCTGCGGATCTGGTTCGTGAACAGGTGGATGACGCTTCCGTTCGTGCCCAGCACATTGCCGCCGCGCACGCAGACGAACTTCGTATCGGTGTGAAGCAGGTTCGCGTACACGATCAGCTTCTCTCCGATCGCCTTGGTCATGCCGTAGAAATTCGACGGATTGGCCGCCTTGTCGGTCGAAATATAGATGACGCGCTTCACTTTGTTCGCGGTTGCCGCCTCGATGACGTTCTGCGTGCCGAGCACGTTGGTCTTGAGCGCTTCATAGGGCTGCTCCTCGCAGACCGGCACATGCTTGAGCGCGGCCAGGTGGAAGACGTAGTCTACGCCCATCGTCGCCTTCGTCAGCGCATCCAGGTCGCGGATGTCGCCGATCCGGAACGTCAGACGGGAATCCTCGAACGTGCGGCTCATCGTCACCTGGGCGGATTCGCTGCGGGAGAACACGACGATTTCCTTCGGATTTTGCGGCAGCAGCTGGCGAATCAGCTCATACCCCCAGGAACCGGTGCCTCCGGTAACGAGAATACGCGAGTTTTCAAACATTCCATTTCCCTCCAAGCAAATATTTCACTACGATGTCGGATACGTCGGGGGACTGATAGCCTGCCGGAATGGTCCAGCTTGGCGGAAGAGAAGTCATGATCTCGACGGCATCCGCGATATTGCCGGCACGGAGGCCGCTGACGGCGTTGCTGCCGCAGTCCACCGTCTCGGGCCGCTCCGTCGTATTGC
Source organism: Paenibacillus sp. P22 (assembly GCF_000469945.2). Taxonomy (NCBI): domain Bacteria; kingdom Bacillati; phylum Bacillota; class Bacilli; order Caryophanales; family Paenibacillaceae; genus Paenibacillus; species Paenibacillus sp. P22. The sequence goes on from NZ_CBRA020000296.1 coordinate 2,217, forward strand.
GGATCGTGACGGTCGGGACGCCGAGCAGGCAGCATTCCTCCTGCACGGTGCCGCTGTCCGATACGGCGCACCAGGCGCTCTGCTCCAGCCGGACGAAGTCGAAGAAGCCGAACGGCTCATGGAATTCCACGAGCGGATGGGGAGAGACCGCCGTACCGCCGGATTCGATGCGGAATCGGGTGCGGGGATGGATGCTGCAGACGAGCCGCTTGCCGCTGCGGTCCGCGATCAGATTCAAGCCTTCGAGGATGCCGTCGAGATGGGCGGGCACGTCCACGTTCTCGGCGCGGTGGGTCGTGACGAGGACATACTCCTTCTCCAGCAGTCCGAGCCGCTCCAGAATGCGGCTTGCGGCGATCCGGTCCTTGTAATGCTCCATCACTTCATGAATCGGATTGCCGGTCCGGACGATCCGGTTCGCCGGGAAGCCCTCGCGCAGCAGATTGCTCTTGCTGTACTCCGTATACGGCATGTTGATGGTCGACACGGAATCGATGATCCGCCTGTTCTTCTCTTCCGGCACGGTCAGGTCGTAACACCGGTTGCCCGCTTCCATATGCACGACCGGGATGCCCATCCGCTCTGCGACGATCGCGCACAGCGCGCTGTTGGTGTCGCCGAGCAGCAGCACGACATCGGGCTTCTCCAGCCGGAGCAGCCGCTCCATCTCGCCGAACATGAGCGACAGCTGTCCACCGAGGGAATGGCTGCCTCCCGACATGATATGGTCGGGCTTGCGGATTCCCATCTCTTCAAAAAAGACATCATTCAGCGAAGCCGTATAATTCTGGCCCGTATGGACCAATACATGGCTTGCCGCCAGCCGGTCCAGCTTGCCGATAATGAGGCTCAGCCGGATGATCTCCGGCCGCGTGCCGAGTACGGTCATTACGCGCACGTCATAGTTCCGCCTTTCTGCCATTCGTAATTTGCCGGACAGCATCCAGTCGGGCTGCCGGCATGCTCAATCGCTCAGCGCCGCTTTTTGCCTGCGGAACGGCGGCGCTTGCCGCCGCCCGTCCGGCGGCCCGCTTTCCTGCGGGATGATCGGCCTGCGGAGAGCGCCCTTCCCTTGCGCGGCCTCATCCCGCCTTTGCGTCCGCCCCGCCTTTTTCTGCGGCGGCTCGCGCGGCG
>NZ_CBRA020000297.1:0-3185 GCF_000469945.2 Paenibacillus sp. P22
TTGCCGCGCCTGTCGGTGCCGGCGTCGGCGACGCCGTGCTTGCTCGGCGTCGGCGTTGGCGAACCCGTTCCCGGATCCGGCTGGCTGTCCCAGGTCAAGCCTTCGCCGGTATGGTATCCGTCCACCGGCAGCACGGCCGCCGGCGGCGCCTGCTCCGTCAGCGCCAGCTGGAACGCGCTGCCGGAAGCGTTGAAGAACGGTCCGACCTTGGCGCCTCGGAGCTGCAGCTGATCCAGCTGGACGGAGCCGCTGATGCCGCTGCCCGCGTGAATGCCCCAAGTGCCCATTCCGTCCAGCACCAGATTGCGGATGAGAATGCGATGCTGGCCGCTGGCGTTGAACGGATACGCGCCGTTGATGTACAGCCCCTGGAATGTGCTGTCCAGAACGGTATTATCGAGAAGATCGATATCGGCATCGATCGGCTTGTCGCCGGTGAACAGCCAGATCGCGCCGAAGTCCTGGTTCCAGTTGAACTCATGGCCGCCGGTACGGATCAGCGTATTGCGCTCCACGACCGTCCTGCCGCCGAAGGCGACAGGATTGAAGCGCGTCGACACCGCGATGCCGGCGCCGAATCCGACCGTATCGGACAGGATGTTGTCCTGCACCTTGTTGTCGCTGCCGCCGAATATGGCGACATTGTCCGCCAGCCATGGAAGCTGGACGGTGTTGAAGCGGATCGTGTTGCCCGAAGCCCGCGCGTCGTCCGCGCTTACTCCGTCCGGCTGCGACGACCAGATCGCGATGGAGTCGTCGCCCGTATTGCGGATCGCATTCTGCTCCGCCATGGAGTTGGCGGTTCCCGTCGAGAAGTTGATGCCGTCCGCATACGTATCCCGGATGCGCATGCCTGCGGCGTACAGACCGTCGGTCGCGATGCCGCCGTCTTCGTCGTCGCTGCGGACCGACCAGATGCCGGCTTTGGCATGCTCGACCCATACGCCTTGAATTGTGGAGCCTTTGCCGAACGTTCCGTCAAAAGCCGCCTCGCGCAGCTCGTCATGCCGTCCGGTCACGCCGACGTCGATCTTGAGATCGTACACGCCGATTCCGCCTCCCGTGCCCATGAAGCCTGCGCCTTCGATGGTCGTATGCCACATGCCCGCGCCGCGGATTGCGATTCCCTGCACCTCCAGCGGCGAATCGAGCCGGAACATGCCCTGCGGCACCCAGACTCCCTTTCCCGCCGCCTTGGCGGCCTTGACGGCATCCAGAAACGCGGTGTAGTCGCTCTTGCCGTCGTTCGGCGCTGCGCCGAAGTCCGTCACGGAGAGAAATCCTTCCGGCATGGCGTATGCAGCCGGGGCCAGCTCCAGATCCGCCGAATCGAGAACATAATACGCGGCTGCGTCGGAAGCCTGCTTTTCCAGCCTCAGGACGCTACCCGCCGGCAGCGTGCGCCCGAAGTCCAGCTGCGTCTCGTCGTAAAAACGGTGAGGATCTCCGTCCTCGGGATTGTTGGACCATGGATACTTGCCGTATACCCAGGCGTGGCGGCTGGAAAGCTCCAGCTTGCCGCCCGGGGTTCCGTCCACCGAATAGCTCAGCGTCGCCTGCTGGCCGCTGCCGTCCGCGCTGTCCGGAATGCTGTAGCGCAAGGACATGTAGCTCGCCGGTTCCGCAAGCTTGAATTCCACGTACTGGCCGGAAGAATCCAGCTTGACGGCCTTTCTGCCGGACGCTTCGGAAGCAAGCGTCATGTACGTCCGGTCTGGACCGAGCACCGTGCCGGTCGTCGTTCCGTCTTCGGCTTCATAGGTCGTATAAGGAAGAGTCGCTCCGCGATAATCGCGGCTGACCGCGCCATGAACGAGCAGCCGGTCCACCAGCAGGCCGCCCGCGTCGTCCCCGGACTTGCGCAGCTCCACGGAATTGTAGCCTGCCCGCAGCTTCAGCTTCGCCGGTATTGTCCTCCACATTCCATTGCCAGCGCCGGCGGCCGCACCCAGCTTGCCTTGCGGCAGGCCGTTGACATAGAGAGACAGACTGCCTGCATCCCCGCCCGCCAGCACCCCGGCGGTCCAATCCGCTTCATACAGGCCTGCGGCCTGCGCTTGAACGGACAGGATCAGGCGGTCGGCAGCATCCTTCCAGCCGGATACATACCCGCGGCCGGCATAACCGGGCGCATCGGCATGAACGCCCGCTCCGCCGGAGACAAAGCCTTTTTCCGCTTCATAAACGACATCGCCTGCGGCTTCAAGCAGCTTCCAGCGGCCTGAACCGCCCGCCGTGTCACGCTCGGCAAGCGCCGCATGGCCGGAGGCGGCTGACAGCACGCGGCTGCCGCCCGGCTCCGCCAGAATGAGCAAGCCGGACTGCTTATCCTGCGTCCACTCGGCTGCCGGGCCCGCCTCTCCCGCCGAGACAGTGCTTCCGTCACCGTCACGCAGCAGGTAGCTGCCGGTGGCTTCATTCCGGAGCAGCAGCCGCCCGTTCCGGTCTTCCATTCTCCAAAGCGCGCTCTTGCTGCGGGCATCTCCGCCGGACAGCGCCAACTCATCGCCGTTCATCGCCAGGAGCGAGCCGGCGGCCGAGTTTTGCAGCCGGTACAATCCCGAATGCGGCGCCGACGGCGTCATGCCGCTGCCGACCGTATCCTGGACCGCCGGGATGTATCCTCCCTCGGGCGCTTCCGCCGCAACCCATTGGACGGCTCCGTTGTCGATGGAGCGCAGATCCAGCTGGGCATAGCCGAGTCCGTCCGCAATCTGCGCGTATTCATCCTCATGGCCCTCGGCGAGGCTGCGCAGCAGAACCGCTCCGGCGGCCGGCGCGCTTTCGAGCGCCCATGCCGCATTCGATCCCGATCCGACTGCAGGAACGGTGCCGAGATAGCTCACGCCCGGCAGCCAGGAGAGCTCGCGGCCGGTGGCTTCATTGACGATCGATACGCCTCCTTCGGCCCTTTCCTTCACCGACCAATGCGAGCGCAGGTCCTTGGCATCCAGATTGCCGTAAAGCACGATGCCGCCGGCATTCTCGTAAAGAGCCGCTCCTCCGGACTTGCTCGTCAAGCGGATCGCCCCGTCGGGCAGCTGTGCCGGAGCGCCGCCTCCCGTGCCGGTCTCGCTTGCCTTCACCGGGATGAATTCCCATTTCTTCATGTCTACCTGAAGCTGCCTGCAAGGCAGCTTATCCGAAATGCGGCTATCCAGCGAAACGACGTCGAATTCGGCTTC